>JBGTOF010000151.1:0-7558 GCA_041742695.1 Elainellales cyanobacterium
CAAGCGAGACGCCTTAGACTGCCGCATTGAGTTCGCTAGGGTCGTTACATTATCATGCTGAGACGGTCATGAGTTTTCTGCACCATTAAGGTTTGCACCACTCACTAACCAGCTGACCTGACTCCTGGTGTACGCAGGAGCCAGGCTTTGATGATTATCAAGCGCCTCGCTAATGCTGACAAGTGGTTGGGTCAACCACGTCCCCGGGCGCGTTTCTTCGACACATCTCATTAGCGAGGTAAAAACCCATGAGTTCTGAGATTAAGGCGCTGGTGCGATCGCACCAGGGCGACAGCAATGCGCAGATTTGGATCATCGGCACGCGCGACCAAGTGATCCATCTGATGAACGAGCTGTACGTGAAAAAGGTGGCGACAGATCGCGCCCAGTTTACGCCGATTATCCCCGCCCCGTTTTCGGACGGGCAGTATATGACGGTGCTAGTGCGATCGCCCTCATCGCCGCCCCGACACACGCCCTCATCGGGTCAATAGAGTCCCTAGCGAAACGCCGTTGCGACCGGGGGAATGCAGGCGATTCTCCCGGTCGTGGCGCTAGCTCAGCCGATGCAGCTTGAGAAAGTTGGTCGTGCCAGATTGCCCAAAGGGAATGCCGCCCATAATCAAGATGCGATCGCCCGATTGGGCCATGCGACGTTCTCGCAGCACCACATCGATGTAGGACACCGCCTCTTCAAAGGTAGTTACCTCCTGATCCATCAAGACAGGCCGCACGCCCCACACCAAGTTCAGCCGATGGTAAATCGCCTCGTGGGGCGTTAGCGCCACCACCACCGCTCGAGGCCGTTCGGCAGCGGCCAGCAGCGCCGAGTATCCCGATGTGGTCAACGCCACAATGCAGCGAAGGTCTAACATGCTGTCGATGGCGTTGAGGGCTTCGCTGATGGCGTTGGCCTCGTCATTTTTGACCGGGGGATGGTTCTCAAACTCCACCTCCTTTTCAACTTCACAGGCGATGCGCGCCATCATGCCCACTGCACCAAGCGGGTAGGCTCCCACCGCAGACTCGCCCGACAGCATCACCGCATCGGTGCCATCCACAATGGCATTGGCCACATCGCTAGCCTCCGCCCGGGTGGGGCGCGGATTTTGAATCATGCTCTCTAGCATTTGCGTGGCCGTGATCACAGGAATGCCCCGCTGATTGCAGCGCCGAATAATGTGTTTTTGAATCATCGGCACTCGCTCTGGGCTGACCTCTACCCCCATGTCGCCCCGCGCCACCATCACCCCGTCACACTCATCCAAAATGTCTTCTAGATTTTCGACCGCTTGGGGCTTCTCGATTTTGGCGATGATGGCAATGTCAGCCTCGTGCTCGCCGAGAAGCGCCTTGAGCAATCGCAAATCTTCAGCCTGCCGCACAAAGCTTAGCGAGACCCAATCCATCCCCTGCGACACCCCAAAGGCCAAATCGGCCTTATCCTTCTCCGTCATAGAGGGCAGCAGCAGGTTGAGGCTAGGCAAATTTACCCCTTTGCGGCTTTTGAGGATGCCGCCCTTCACCACCTCGCACTGCACCGCCCGATCAGTCACATGCTTCACCCGCAGCTCTAGCAGCCCATCATCCAACAAGATTTGGGTGCTCGGTTCGGCCTCTTCTGCCAGATAGGGATAGTCGATCGCAGCGGTGCCGGGTTCCCCCTCGTAGGCATCTTCGGGCAGCAGCGTCAGCAGCCCGCCATCCGTTAGGGGAATGGAACCCGCTGGCAATTGACCCACGCGGATTTTTGGCCCCTGCAAATCTTGCAGAAGCGTCACTGGCATGTCTAACTCGCGCGAGACATCGCGCAGCAGCGCTACGGTTTGAGCGTGGTCATCATAGGTGCCGTGGGAAAAGTTGAGCCGGGCCACACTCATTCCCGACAGCACCATCTGTTTCAGCACCTCAGGCGAACGGCTGGCCGGGCCAATGGTCGCAACGATCTTCGTACGCGGAGACTGGGGCAACATAGGCGTCTAGTCCGTTGAGTTGCCCTTATTCTAAAGAGGCGCGTCAGAATTGCATGTGCCGCAAATGACGAAAGAGATATTGAGAGGATAGGCACTCTAACAGGATGCGAGGAGTTGAGCCCATCCCAAACTTTAGTCAGCTAGACAGACAAGCCCAAACAGCTAGTTGACTGACAAATCTTTTTGGGGCGTTGCTGAAAGTATGATTTAACCCTCATCCTCAACCCCTTTCCCTAGAAAGAAGGGAGCTAGAACTCTGGTGCCCTCGCCCTTTAGGCTGCTGCTTATATACAAATGGATCTCTGCTATATTGCCCTCGGTTGATCCCCCCTTAGCCCCCCTTAAAAAGGAGGAACCGGTCTCAAAGTCCCCCTTTTTAAGGGGGATTTAGGGAGATCTCCAAGGAATTAACGGATGAAAACAAGATCTGTATAAGCGGTAGCCCTTTGGGAGAGAGTGAGAGTGAGGGCAGATTTGAGCATTCAGATCTTCATTCAGCAATGCCGGAATGTAGCCCCCCCTCGAACACGTTCACTTTTGGGGCGCTATGGGCTTACGCGTTGTGAGGTCAAAGCGGAATCGCTGCGGCAAGATATGCAGCGTGACTCCGTGGACGGCAAGGTGTTCGTCGGAGAGAAGGTTATCGAGGTTGTTGTAGGTGGCTCCGACTTCATCTACCACGGTGACCGACCCACTGCCAACCACTTCTATCTCGTTGCCATCGACGATCAGGGCGGTGTCTTCGTCGATGCCAAAGCCAAGATTGGCAGGCTGTTGCACAAGGGCAGAGATGAGACGACCGAGGCGACCGCGCTGAGCAAAGTGTTGATCGATCACGATGCCGGGCAGAAAGCCCATCCCTGGCCCCATTTCCACGACATCGACGCGGGGGCTGGTTTGCGATCGCCCTTCTACAATCATCACGTCGGGCATCATGGCGGCTCCGGCGCTGGTGCCACAGATTACTACGCCTTCTGCATGGCGGCTCCGCAGCGCAATATCGACCTTGGTGCCTTTCACAAAATCAATAATTCGGGATTGATCACCGCCGGTAAAGAAGACCCCAGTGGATTGCTGCACATCTTTCACCGCTTCGGGGCGATCGCCATCTTCCCGCTTTTCGGTGTGGATGATGTGAACGCTCTCGACGCCAAGGCGCTCGAACACCCGAATATAGTCATCGGCGACTTCGCTCGGCATGCTGGTAGCGGCAGTAAACACGGCAATGCGAGCTTTGGTGCCCCCAGACAGGCGCACAAATTCTCGTAGCACAGTGCAGTTGTTCTCTTTGTCTTCGGCCCCACCGATGATGACCAGTGGCCCTGAATTCGTGCGATCGCCCATAGCATTTCTATCCTTATCTGTTCTTCATAATCTATTTTTCAGGACTTACGCACGACGTGCGGCGTCCCCAAAATCGCCCAACTGCGTAAGTCCTATTTTTCATAGATGGTGTGCGCCAGCTCGCGTCCAAGAGCCTGAACAATACCTTATCGCCTACAACCAGGGACATAGTCTGCACAGGATTCATGCCAAGTTGGGGGATGCCGAAATGACGGTCATTCAACGGTAACTTCAGCGATCCTAGTAGCGGCGCTCATTTATTCTAAGACGTCCTAAGGGGCAGAATTTGAACCCATCGCCCCCGCAAGAAAACTTGATATTTTTGCCCTTTCAGTAGCCCAGATTTGGCTGCAGCAGGGCAGGTTCTCCTTAAAAATACCCAAGCTAACATCCTCCGATTGCATGATCTCCCCTGATTGGGTCAGTAGAGCTTCCGAAGATCTTCCGAAATGATGAGGGGTCTTGGGGTAGTTATCAAAGGCCGAGCAAACGATGCCGGTCAAACCTCCTGAGCGCCCTCTAGGGCGCTTTTCTGACATCACTGCGCGCTATTGCCCCTTAGCGTTTTCAAGGTGTGCTATACCTTCGTTCTCCCCGTCATTCCACAATTCAGTTGAGCTTGCCGTGCCCTCCACCGCAGCCTCGGCAGACGCCCGCCCTGCAGATCTAGTTCTGGCAGCCGTTCCCTTCCCATCGGCAATCTTGAGTTGAATGCCTTGCCCCTCGCCGCTTACTCCAGCGAGGCGCACCATCCTAAAAGTATCTTTGCCAGCCGCACGTTTTGGGGCGCGATGCTGACGGCGATCGCCGCCGTAACGCCCGCCGTCGGCGAGTGCGTGGCCGAATACCAGCGCACCGGACAGGTGGATGCCCACCGCGTAGCAAACACCATCGTCATTTTGGCTACCACCGGGTTAACAATCGTCGGACGGGTGGGCGCCACCGATGCCGTCTATACCCCACGGGGAATACCCGGCCCCGATCGCCCTCGCTAACGCCATCAGGGCTAAGGAATGTGCCGCCGAGAGTTCTCCTACAATAGGCGGAACTGGCCCAAAGGCGCGGGGAGGAAGCACGGGTGAAACTGGGAATTTTGGGCGGCACGTTTAACCCACCCCATGTGGGGCATCTGCTGATGGCCGAAGCAGGGTTGGGGCAAGCTTCGTTAGACCGCGTGCTGTGGGTTCCTGATCGCCAGCCGCCGCATCGATCGTCAGCGGTGCCGCTGCCCTATCGTCAACGGTGCGAGATGACCCAGCGGGCGATCGCCCCCCATCCTCACTTTGAGCTGGCACCGGCTTGGGAAGCAGAAATCGACTCAGCGGCACCCTCCTACGCCATTGACACGCTGCACCATCTGCAGCGGCAGTCTTTGCCCCAGCCGGGGTTGAACCCGCCGTCTAACCCTAAGTGGACCTGTGGGTCAGCGCCATCTGTAGATCCCTTAGTAAATTCATCAGCGGGTCGAGATGCGCCCTTAACGGCCCCGACCCCTACACTAACTCCAGCCTCATCTGCCCAATGGTTCTGGATCTTGGGGCTGGACGCGTTTGAGTCGCTGCCCCGTTGGTATCGCTTTCAAGAGGTGGTGCCCCAGTGCCAGTGGCTGGTGGTGCCCCGTGCCATAGCAGCCGCCCCTGCCGCCAACTTGCAGAGGCGGGCGATCGCCGTGGTTGAGACGCTGCAACAATCGGGCCTGGCGGTGGACTGGCGTTGGGTGCCCATGCCCCAGATCGCCATTTCCTCTAGCCTGATTCGACGCTACTGCTGCGATCGTCGCTCCATTCGATACCTTGTGCCCGACGCGGTGCGCACCTACATTGAGCAGAATGACCTCTATCGAGCTAGCCAGCTGGAGGACGACCTAGATTGAACGCAGAGGAGCCCGCATAGAGCCTGCAAGAGACAACGGCAGAGAGAGTGTATACAACTCCTGACCTCCCTAGGGCAGATTCTCATCGGGTTGTCCTGAGAGCTAGGGTCTGGGTCTGAAAGGTAGAGTACCGGGCGCGGTCTTGCGTCCTGCCTGTAGCTGATGTCACCCCACCGAGAGCCGTAGGCCAGCCTCATTAAAGAGAAAATCCAGAGGTCAGCCTTGCCCGCAGCGCAAGCCATACTGCCCTCTGAGCTTGGACTTTAATTGAAGCATTGACCTAAAGAAACTCATTGAAATGATTGGAGAGTCCGTATTGCGCCGGGGTTGCGCAACGACTCCGACCTCTTTGGTGAGATCCTTGCATCCCTTCCTGAAATCGTCCTGAATGTGACCTGAGTCCTGTAGTGGCAGATATCTCCTCCCGAAAAATATTAGGCCACAACCAGCAAACCTATTTGCGGTTAAAGGTGGCGCTAAGCCTAAATTTGCGTCGTCAAGTCTTTATCGCAGTTTGTGATGATGTGCCCCTGCGCGATCGCCTGGCCCGTCAGCTTCAGTCCGACTTGATCCAGACTACGCCATTGTCCCTAAATGATACGGCGGCAGGGGCGATCGCTCCTGAATATCCTCGCCTAGTATCGCTCCAACTCGACCTGAGCAACCCCACCCCACTGGGGCAGGTGGCGCAATGGCTAGCGCAGCATCCGCCACCGCGCCAAGGCAAGCAACGGCGACCGATTCCCGGCTTTCAGATTCTCGGCATTGAGCACCTTACCCGCCAGCCTGCGGCTGTTCAGCGGGTCTTTTTGACCCATCTTCAAGCAATGGAATGCGGATTGGCGGCGCTAGATGCGCCGCTGGTGTTTTGGATGCCTCAGCCCTGGTTTCGGCTGCTGCCCCAGTCAGCGCGGGAGTTTTGGCGCTGCCGCACCGCGGTATTTGAGTTTGTGGGCGACCCCACGCCGCAATCGGTCGAGCGACCCCTGCCTTCAAGGACGAAGTCACCTGCCTCGCCACCCAACATCGACCCTGCCGCTGAGACGGTTGACTCTGCCCCAACGGTGGCGCTCAACTCAATCGATCTGGAAATAGAAGATGGAGTGGTGCTGACAATCGCCACCTCGGCTCAACCGGACGAGTCTGAAGCCGTGGAATCGGCAGCGATTCATGCGGCGATTTATAGTCCTGACCCAGCGATGAGCACCGGCGCCCGAGAGGCTGCCATTGAAGTTGCTACAAAGGCCGCTACTGAGTCCACTACTAAAGCCGCGATTGAGGCTGCCCCAGACGATTCTCTCCAACGGCTGAATGCTAACGGAGTTCGGGGCGCAGGTCTTCAGTCTTCCGCTGCCGCTCAACCGGCAAACCCGATCCAGCCCCCATTAGCCAAAGCGTCGGCCCCCCAGCCACCGGGGTCAGCAACCTGGCTCACCCTCACGCCGCCAGCCGGAGCGACGGAGTCAGCAGACCCTGACGATGCGCCCGAGGAATCGCTGCCTCGTGGCTTAGATCTCGGACAGTCTAACCCACTGGGCGACTACACCATGGTGGCGGTTCCGGCAGCGGCGACCGGGCGATCGCCCGAGGTATCCCAGTCCGCAGGGTCCGCGGCCAATGACGCCATGTCCGATTATGCGGCTGCATCGCAGGGGGGACGAGTCGCCGTTGCAACGCCGCCCGCTGTCAAAATTGCGGTGCCTCAGGGCGATCGCCAAGCCCTGATGGTTCTAGAGCAAATTGATCGACTGCATCGCGAGCAGGCGCAGCCGCCTCTGCTGGCAGAAGCCTATTGTGCCCTGGGCGATATGTATCGCGACCGGGTGGAGCTGGGCGATCGCACCCTAACAAATCTGACAGTGGCTATCCAAGCCTATGAGCAGGCGCAGCACTGGCTACCCGCCGGATCCGCCGCCGTGGATCTGCTCAACGACCTCGGCAATTTGTATTGGATGCGATCGCGCAGTGTGGAGATCCCATCGGAGGCGATCGCCCAGTTGCAGCATGGCATTACGCTATACCAACAGGCGCTGACCTACCCTCACCCTCACCCAGCCCGCCAGATGATGCTGCACAACAATTTGGGCAGTGCCTATGCCGATCTGGCCCGCCTGCAAGACCCCGGCCCCAATCTGGCGCGATCCGCACAGGCCTATGAAGCAGCGCAGCAGTTTCAATCCCTCGCGCAAGATCCCCTCGGCTATGCGGCAACCCAAAACAATTTGGGCACCACCTACTGGAACTTAGCGCAGTATCAGGATGCCGTGCCCCATCTGCATCGGGCGATCGCCGCCTATACCGAGGCTCTACGCGGCTGCTCACCCAGTCGAGATGGCGCCAGCTACGGCATGATTCAAAACAACTTGGG
>JBGTOF010000203.1:0-12654 GCA_041742695.1 Elainellales cyanobacterium
ATCGCCCACGACCCCTTCAAGGTTTGAGCCTATTATGAACTCAGATTCAGTTAACGCCGAGGACATTGCGGAATCGCTCGCCGAGCATAGTCACAATCGAAGCGGGTGAGGGCCTCCCGACTAGAGGGAAACTGCTCCATCGCAATTGTTGTCCCACGGGGATAATCTTGTCGCCGCCATACTCGCAGTTGATACCACGTGTTATCGCGGCTGCGCCATACTTCGTAGGCGTATTCGCCGCCATAGCCGTTGCTCACGCGAAAGTCGCCTGCGGTGGCAGTGGTGGGCGCAAGGGTAAAGGTGGTGGCGATCGCCAGCCCAGCAAGTAAGCCTCCTACCGTTCGAGTCAGAGTGTTGGTCATGGTTACGCGCATTTGGCCTTAAGGTAGAACGTTGGATTGGTAGCCCAGCACCGGTTCAGACTGAGTTCGGTGCAGCGCTATGTTTTTCTACGCTTAGAGTTCCCGACTTTCCCAACCTCGGTGATGAACAGTCGGTGAATCTATATCAAGCCCTTGCAAAGGCGTAGTTTCGTCGTAAGCTGTGGAATGACGTTGTATTTGAAGGGCGATCGCGCTCTAGCTTCATGACAGATTCCACGCTGCCCCTGTTGATTCAGCAAATGACCGAGTCTGCGTTCTATCAGCACTCGGTGTTTGCGTCGCCCCATGCCACCGAAGGGCTGGCCAATCGAGAATTTCCTGAAGAGTTTTATCCACTGCCCCGCGACCCCGTGCAGCTCATTCAGACCCATGTGTCGTATGTGCTGCTCACCGGAGATTTTGCCTACAAGATCAAAAAGCCAGTGAACTTTGGCTTTTTGGACTACAGCACCCTTGAAAAACGGCATCACTTTTGCCAAGAAGAGCTGCGCCTCAATCAGCGGGCTGCGTCAGAACTCTATCTGGATGTGGTGCCCATTACGGAGCGTCCGGCTGATGCGAATGAGTCTGATGACGTGCCCCACTATCAGTTTGGGGGTGAGGGCAAGGTGGTGGATTATGCCGTGCAGATGCGGCAGTTTCCGCAAGATACGCTGCTGGTGGATCTGTATGAGCAGGGCAAGCTCACCGAGGCGCTCATTCAAGAACTAGCGCAGGTGATGGCAGCATTCCACACGGCAACCGTGACCGACGAGCGTATTCGCAGCTTTGGCACTGTGGCTCAAGTGCGGCAGGCGTTTGATGAGAATTTTGAGCAAACAGCGGGGTATATTGGTGGCCCCCAAACCCAGAAGCAGTTTGACGAAACTCGCGACTATTGCGATCGCTTCTTTGCCGAAAACGCAGATCTGTTCAACCAGCGGATGGATCAGGACAAGATTCGCGAATGCCATGGTGATTTGCACCTGCGCAACATCGCCTACTGGCAAAACCGCCTGTGGCTCTTTGACTGCATTGAGTTCAACGAGCCGTTTCGGTTTGTAGATGTGATGTTTGACGTGGCCTATATCGTCATGGATTTAGACGCGCGCCAGCGACAAGATTTGCGGTCGTGCTTCCTCAGCACGTACACCGAAGAAACAGGTGACTGGGAAGGGCTGCGAGTGTTGCCCATTTATGTGAGTCGACAAACCTATGTGCGGGCCAAGGTAACCTCGTTCCTGTTGAACGACCCCAATGTGTCGGAGGCCGAAAAGCGCAACGCCCACGAGGCTGCTGCCCTGTATTACACCCTGGCGTGGAACTATACGCGGCCTGAAACCGGGCAGTTGTTCCTCATGTCTGGGCTGTCAGGCTCGGGCAAGAGTACGACCGCGCGGCAGCTCGCACAGCAGGTGGGTGCCATCTACATTCGTTCAGATGCTGTGCGGAAACACTTAGGCGGAGTGCCACTGCAAGCGCGGGGCGGGGATGACCTCTATACTCCAGAGATGACCCAGCGTACCTACGCCCGGCTATTGGACTTGGGGATCATGCTGGCGGAAGCAGGCTATCGGGTCATCCTCGACGCCAAGTATGATCGGCAAGCGCTGCGGCAGGAGGCGATCGCCCAAGCCGAGGCGCACGCCATTCCCGTGCAGATTTTGCACTGCACGGCCCCGATTGAGGTGCTGCAATCGCGGGTGCAGCAGCGCATCGGTGACATTGCGGATGCCACTGTCGCTGTATTGCAGCAGCAAACCTATGACCCCATTACCAACGCAGAATCCGCCTACGTCACTACGCTAGACACTACTCAGCCAATTAAGCCGCAGCTAGAGTCACTGAGCGTTGCGGGGTCTTAGAGCAGGCGCTGGGGTAGCTGCTATAGAATGGGGGCAACAGTCTTCAAAAAAGGGACGATGGGTGAGGTTGGCTCTGCTATACTTCCCACGCTTTGATCTTGAAGCCTGCAACCCGTGGCCGCAGGCCAGCCTTAGTTAGGGGATGGACGGAATGAAAAGCGAGGGCGTGAGCACAGGGCTAAAGCTCTGGCTGATCTTTTTCCTGTTATTTTTCTTGATGCAGTACCCGGTTGATCTCAGCATCTTTTTGGCGCTGATTGCGGCGCTGGCAGGAGGCTATATTTCCTACTGTCTAACGATTGGAGTAACCCCACCCCCTGCTCCTGTGGCCAGCGTTAAAAAGGATGGCTCTCGATTTAACCTGCGGCAGCGACTCGAAGAGGCCCAGCGGCTGACCTCGGTGCGATCGCTCCTGCGGCTAGACGGGCAGCGCAAAGGCCGCTCGTCTCGTCCACGGCTGTAGGCGCGGAACCGATGGAGGCAGTTGGGGGACAAGTGTAGGACAGTTGCGATCGCCCTCATCCATCTTCATAATGAGGGGGCAAACTCCTCCTCTGGTTGCCTGTGCTGGTTGCTCGCCCCAATACACCTCCGCCCCCCGATGAAACGCCGTCCCTGAAGCAGCGGCTAGCTCAGCGGCAAAAGGCCGAACGGCAGCGGCAAGAGCTAGTTCGCTTCACCATCGTCGCGGTGCTGTTTGCGGTGGTGATTGGCTATGCTGTTGGGCTGGCGGTGGGGGTGCGGCTGGGCATGGGCACTACGGTCGGCGTACTTTACACGGCATTGTCGTTTAAGTATCCGCGTCAGGCGCTCTGGATCTTTTTGATGTATATGCCCTTCAGCGGTAGTGTCACCTACCTCGTGGGCAACAGCCCCCTGCTTCAACTGGCAAAGGATGGCTTCTACATTCCCGCGCTGTTTGGCGTGGTGCAATATTGTCGCCGCGAAAAGCTGCCGTTGATTATTCCGCCACAGCTCGTGCCGTCGGTGGTGGCGCTGTTGGCGTTGAGTCTAACTACGTTGCTATTAGTTAATGGCGGCGACCAATTGGCGATCGCCACGACTGATGCACCGCTGCTGCTAGGGCTGCTGGGGCTCAAGGTGCTCATGGGCTATATTCCACTGATTGTGTGTGCTTATTATCTGCTGCGCGATCGCCGCGATTTGCTTTTTCTGATGCGGCTCACCGTTGTCGTTGTGCTGGCCTGCTGTGCGTTATGCTTTGTGCAATATCTACTGCTTACCGTCGGCTATTGTCCGGGCACTCGGTTTGAAGAGGGGGAGGGGCTGTATAAGGCCTCGCTCGAGGCTCGGTGCTTTGTGGGCGGATCGCTGTTGTATACCCCCCAACTCGAGCTGATTCGGCTGCCAGGCACCTTTGTCGCGCCCTGGCAATGGGGCTGGTTTTTGATCTCAGGCGCGTTTTTAACCTTTCCGACCGCCTTCAGCGATCCCCAGGCAAAGTGGCGCACCCTGGGGCTAGCGGGGCTAGCGGCAGTTTTTATTATGGCAGTGCTATCGGGGCAGCGAATTGCACTCGTTTTGGTGCCTATCATTTTTGTGATTTTGCTGCTGCGCACCGAGCAACGCTACAACATTCAGCGGATTATTCCCGGTGCGGTGTTGCTGGGTCTAAGTCTGGGCTATGTCGCTATTCGCAACATGACACTGGTGCAAGACCGTTTGACTAGCTTGCAAAGCCGTTGGGATGCCTCGCCCCCCTATCGCTTTATTTTGGAACAGTTTGATTGGGTGATGCAGTCTGGCGTGGGGCTGCTAGGGCATGGGCTAGGGCGCGCTACCAACTCTGGGCGCACCCTAGCCGAAACAGAACTGATCGAGGCTTATTATCCCAAGCTTCTGTATGAAATTGGGCCGCTAGGGTTGCTGGCGTTTCTAGCGGTGGCGACTACGCTCACTGTTCTGACTTGGCGGGCTTATCGGTTAGTGGGCGATCGCTCATTGCGCAGCTATGGGGCTGCCCTATGGCTCTTCATCCTGTTTATCAGCTACAACACCTACTTTTATCCATTGGATGTTGATCCAGTGGCGGTATATTACTGGTTCTTTGCCGGGGTCATTCTCAAACTGCCTGTGTTGGAACAGAAGGAACGAATCTCCACTCCACGAGCCCCCACCCCACTTCGCCGCCGCTTTCGCCTCAAACGCTCTGACTTTGCCTGACTCACCAGACCGTGAGTCGCTTGGAATGTCTGACCGCTCTCAGCCATGTGATTACAACCCTTAAAGACCATGAATATCAAGTCCGGTCAATTAACCTAAGAATTGCAGACCGCCTGAAGAGTCTCTCGAATAGTGCTAGCGAAGAAATGCGTTTCTTGGGTAACAAACCCAATCTGGCGTTGCACTGGATTGTAGCGGATGTCCTGGATGAAAATGTCGTAATGCGTTCAAGGCCGATTGCCTAGAGGCGCGTAGACCTGATGCCGCTTAAGTTGCTCTTGTTCAATCGCCTCAAACAAGGCTCGAAAGTTGCCTTCGCCAAAACCTGCCGCCTGTTTTCGCTGCTGATTGGCTATATATTGCGTGCGCTCGATAATTTCCCAGAAAAAGGTAGGTTGGTCAAAGATAGGCTGCATGAAGGTTTGCAACAGCAACGCTTGGGGATTGTCTGGGGGCCAGTCTACCAGAATTTGCTGCTGGGCAATGCGTGTCAGCTCCGCAGCAGACATAGGGCAGGCCGGACGCTGGGGTAGTTGAGTGTAGTAATCTTGCGGCACCGAGAGGAATGCAGCGCCCCGCTGACGCAAGGCCGTGATGGTGGCGATCGCATCCTCAACTTGCAGCGCAATGTGCTGAATTCCCGCCCCACGATTCACCTCCAAAAATTCTTGAATTTGGGAATCAGGGGAAGTGGGTTCATTGATCGGAAACTGGGCAGTGCCGTTGGGATGGGCCAACACACGGCTGTGCAACCCCGAGCGCGGCGTATGGATGCTGAACTGCTGCCGTGGCATGAAGCCTAGCACTGCTTGATACCAGCGCACTGCCCTGTCTAATTCGCCCTGTGCCACGTTGAGCACGGCATGATCCCACCGGGGAAATACTGTAGTCTGGAGTGTAGAGCTGATGGATTTGAGGGTAGATGTGGGGGCGATCGCCCCGTCGTCTCCTAGCGGCATTAGGCAGGGCATAGCGCCGGGGTCATCAAACCTCTGACGCTGCACCAGCGTGTGGCGGAGGTCGCCCCATCCCGCGATGGTTCCCCACGCTATCCCCTCATCCCCGTGCTGCACCTGGGTGGGGTCAACCAAAACCTTAGCGCCTGCTGCCTGGGCTTGGGCGATCGCCTGTTCTAGATCTTCCACCCAGAACGCTACATCCACCACCCCAGGCGGGTGCTGCCGCAGATAAGCGGCAACAGGGCTGTCGGGGTGCAAGGGTGAGGACAGCAGACAACACACACTACCCCATTGCACGCGCGTGGTTTGAGTAAGTGGGGCAGTAGAGATTGTGTGAGCAGTATGGTGAGACTGAAGTCGGGCGATCGCCCCTTGAGTCTGCAATGGCGTAGGAGGCACAACCTCACTAGACACAGCCCTAAACTCCATTCGCTCTACCAACCAACGCTGCACTAAAACGGCATCGTCAACGTAGAAGTGAACGTGGTCGATGTGCATAGGGTCTTGAAAGGTTGGGGGGGAACTGTGCCCAAGCTATATCCTGAGCTACTTACAACCTTAGAGTGAATGCTAGAAAAACAAATGACTCTCTGGTTGGATGTTCACTTCCATCGGCACCGCTTGGGGCTCTGCGGCGATCGCAAACAGAATAGCATCTGCCGCCGTATCCGGGCGTAGCATCTTGGTGCGATCTACCTTGAGGCTCACCGTGTCCCAAAAGGGCGAATCGACTCCGCCAAAGTAAAACAGCGTGAACTTGATGCCAAACCGTTTCAATTCATCCGCCATGCATTTGCTAAAGCCCACCACCCCAAACTTTGAGGCGCAATAGGCTGAGGCCATCGCCATCGAATGCTTGCCGAGAATGCCCACCACATTACAGATATGACCCACCTTGCGCTCTTTCATCACCTCAGCGGCGGCCTGGCAGGTATAAAAGCTGCCCTTCAGATTCAGATCCAGCATGGCATCCAAGTCAGCCGGCTCTAGCTTGTTGTATTGCTTGAGGATGCCCGCCCCTGCACTGTTCACCAGCACATCCACCGCACCAAACTGCGCCACAGCCTTTTGCATGAGCGCGGTCGCCTGCGTCGGATCGGTAATGTCGGTGGGTACAGTCAACACGCGGGTTGCACCCAAATTCGCCAACTCTGCCGCTAGCGTTTGAAGGCGATCGCCCGTCCGGGCTGCTAACACGAGCGCCGCACCGGTGGGTGCCAGCTTCCGCGCCAGCGCAGTGCCAATGCCCCCCGTCGCCCCCACGATCACAATGACTTTATCCTGCATGGTTACATTTCTTAATAATTTCGCCTTTGTCTATCATATAGCGGTTTCAGGGTTCCTGGGTTGCCCCGCAGGGCGGGCAAGTTAGCCACATGCAGGCAAATACAGAGCTAGGGGCTGGGATACGAAACCTGGTGCTAATAGGCAAAACTTCTACATGAGACGTGCGGCGTTAGTCCCAACAACACTAAACCCTGCTGCCCACGACGCGGGCAGCAGGGTTTTAGGCAGTTACCGAAGTAACGTTATCGGGGAATGAGATTGAGGAATAAAGGCGCAACTCATACGCCCCATCTTTATTTCCTAACGATCGCCCTTATGACGTGAAGCGATCGCGCCCATGGGCACCGTTCAAATCAAGCTTGGGGCCAACGGGTACAACGCCGAAGGGGTTCACCTTAGGATGGCTGCGGTAATAGTGCTGCTTAATGTGGTCGAAGTTGCAGGTTTCTGCCACACCAGGAGTCTGGTAAATATCCCGCAGGTATCCCCACAGGTTGGGGTATTGAAAAATATGATGCAGGTTGCATTTGAAATGCACGTAATACACTGGGTCGAACCGTATGAGCGTAGTGAACATGCAGATATCCGCCTCGGTCAACACATTGCCGCAAAGATAGCGCTGACTCTCGAGCACTGATTCCCAACGGTCGAGCGTGTTAAATAGCTCAATGACCGCCTCTTCATAGGCAGTCTGCGTGATGGCGAATCCAGCCCGATAGACGCCGTTGTTGATGGGGTCATAGATAGCATCAATGGTTTCGTCAATCTTGTCGCGTAGACGATGAGGACAGAGATCGACATCAGGGTTGGCAATGCCTTCAAACTTTGTGTCAAGCATGCGAATAATTTCGCGCGATTCATTATTGACAATAGTTCCCGTTTTTTTATCCCACAAAATAGGAACTGTTACCCGGCCCGTAAAGGTATCCTCGGCCGCTGTATAGATGTCGCGCAGGTACTTCGCATTGTGAATGGGGTCAGGAACAACGTCAGGGGCATCTTCAAACGACCAGCCTTCGTCGCCCATGTAAGGATTGACCACAGAGACGGAGATGCTGTCAGTTAAACCTTTGAGCGATCGCACAATTAAAGTGCGATGCGCCCACGGACAGGCTAGCGATACGTAAAGATGATAACGATCGCGCTCTGCCGTATAGTCTCCAGTTCCGTTGCTGCTGATCCAGTGACGAAAGGTCGTGGAGGGGCGTAAAAAACGCCCGTCTTTATCTTCTTGCTCTCGATCAGACGTCCATTTGCCGTTGACCAGCAGTCCTAATGCCATTGGGCTCTCCTTTGTACACTTCTTGGTAGATTCATTGAACTATGGCGAATACTAGCAACCAGTTAGGAGGGTTGATAATACAACGCGCAAGATTTCTAATCCATTTAATCGTTTAATTAACGACTTTGCTTAATGATCAATTTATAAGATTATGACCCATATAAAACGACTCAGAGCCCAGGTATGTTGACCAGACTAGTATGCGCAAAAAATAATGTGTGGGGCGATGCAACCGAGTAACGTATCGGCGTGTTGGAGACAGAGGTTTCTGAACCGAATGCATCGCCCCGTGGGGTTATACCCCATAAGACAGCATAGGGCGATCGCCCTCGGATTCTCTTCCCCCTGCAGAAAGAACCCTAGGGCATAGATTTGCCCCAAAGACGATAGCAACGTGAGGATTAAGCTAGGTCAAATAGCAGCACTTCTGTGTCGCTATGAGCTTGCACCTCGAGCAAGGTTTCGTCAGAAATTGCGGCACCGTCTCCTGCCTCCATAGAGACACCATTGAGGCTGAGTTTACCGCTAGTCACCTGCACCCAAGCATGACGTTGGGGACGCAGATCAAAGGTGAGGCGATCGCCCTGGCTCAGCACCGTAGCGTATAGATCCACATCCTGGTTGATGTGAACGGCACCCTCGCCGGGGTTGCGGCCTGCTACTTTGCGCCAGCTGCCGCGCTTCTCTTCGGTCGGCACAGCGATTTGCCCGTAGCTGGGGGAAAGCCCTGAAGCTTCCGGCAACAGCCAGATTTGCAGCAGGTGCAGATCCTCCACCCGAGAGGGATTCATTTCGCTATGGGCGACACCGGTTCCGGCGGTCATCGCTTGCACTTCGCCCGCGCGCACAATGGCTTCGTTGCCCATCGTATCTTTGTGGGCGATCGCCCCTTCTAGCATGTAGGTGATAATTTCCATATCCCGGTGCGGATGGGTGCCAAAGCCGCGCCCTGGCTTGACCCAGTCTTCATTGATCACCCGCAAGGCGCGAAAGCCCATGTGGTCAGGGTCGTAGTAATTGGCAAAGGAAAAGGTGTGGTAGCTATTGAGCCAGCCGTGATAGGCATGGCCTCGGTCTTTAGCAGAACGAAGGGTAATCATAAACGCACCTCCTAGTGAGCGTTGGGTAGTGTTGTGTGGCTACAAACGGATCGGTAGAATAAGCGTTGGAAATCGGATTAAACCGATCGAAAACAGAGTAGAAATCAGAGAATGTTCTAAGCCAAACATCATCATGAAACACGCTGGGGAAGCTGCTCTTAATCAACTAGACGCTATGCTGACAGATCTGCGGCAATGTATCGGGCTTACCGAGAAAAAGCGCGGCGTCTTCTATCAAAAATCCAGCGCATTTTTGCATTTTCACGAAGAGGGGGACACCCTCTATGCTGACTTAAAAGTGAAGGGCGAGTGGCAGCGATTTAGGGTAAACACCCAGGTTGAGCGCTCTACCTTCGTCGCTGCCGTTCGCCAAGCTTTGCAGCCGAAGACTGCTTCACGTGAATGAATTTGCTAACCTCGCATATCTAAAGTTTGGCGTGAGAGCCGTCACAGAAGGGCTTGTTGTCTGCGTACTTGCAATTGCACAGGGCGACTTGCTTCGTCTCTTCAACGTCAAACTTGAGGGGAGTAAATTCTGTACCTTGGTGGGCACCGTTACAGAAGGGTTGGTTGCTAGATTGACCGCATGAGCACCAATAATAGGTGCCTGCTTCCAGATCCATCACCACTGGCTTTTTATCAGCAATTACTGGCTCAGACATGGGTTCTTCTCTCTGTTTTCAAACGGACTGTTCTCAAAGGATCTCAAAGGATCAAGCAGGAGACCTTGAGTAACGGCGACTATACAATCCGCAGTTAACCCAAGACATTGGCGATCTTAAGGAATGGGTTCTGAAGGGCAGGAGGCCATTGCTCAAAAGCATTAAGTATTAAGAATTACCAATAAATTCAGTTTATAGTAGGTATAGGAGCAAAGGGAAGTATGCACTTTTTAGTAAGGTACTATCCAAATGGAAACCATTAGAGGAAATCAGGCTTGTGGCGATTCCGGTGGGGCAGATGCCGCTGGTCTCTCCCTGGCCGACACGCGTTTAGAAACAAAGGGCGATCGCCTGACCTGCTCTGTTGAAACAACGCTAGACATTATCGGCGCACGCTGGAAGGTGTTAATTTTACATGAGCTATTACAGGGCGTGCGCCGCTTTAACGAACTGCATCGCGCACTGATTGGCATTACGCAAAAGATGCTGACGCAACAACTGCGTGAACTGGAACAAGATGGGATTGTGCATCGTGAGGTGTATCAACAGGTGCCGCCTAAGGTGGAGTACTCGCTGACAGAGCTAGGATGCACGCTGGAACCCATCTTAGATGCAATGCACCATTGGGGCGTCACCTATCAGGCTGAGCAGGTGAAGCAATTGCAGCAGCGGCAAGAGCAACAGCAGCAGCAAGGATAATTACTGTGGCTTGCACTCGAGGGATGCGGCCGTTAGTGACGCTGCTGACGGATTTTGGCACACGCGATGTGTATGTAGGGGTAATGAAGGGGGCGATCGCCTGCGTCAACCCAGATCTGCACGTTATCGATCTTACGCACCACATTCCCCCGCAGAATGTAGCAGCGGCGCGATTCAATCTGATGAATGCTGTACCCTATTTCCCTGCAGATACAGTTCATGTGGCGGTGGTGGATCCGGGTGTGGGCACTGAGCGTCGGGCGATCGCCCTCCAAACGGCTCAGGGCTATCTGGTCGGGCCAGACAATGGCATCTTCGATGGGGTGTTGCAAATGGGGAGTGCGATCGCCGTAGTGGAACTCACCAATCCTATCTATTGGCGAGACCCTAATCCCAGCGATACGTTTCACGGGCGAGACCTATTTGCTCCGGCGGCGGCGCATCTGGCGAGTGGCGTACCGCTGGCAGAGTTAGGACGGGCCGTTGATCCGGCATCACTGGTGACGCTAGCGCGACCGACCTGGCAGCGACAAGGCTGCTGCATCACGGGCTGCATTCAATACTTAGATCACTTTGGTAACGCGGTGACGACAATTCCTCAAGGGGCGATCGCCGGGCAAGCGTGGCGAGTAGAGGTTGCCGAGTACTCGTTGCCGGGTTATACCACCTATTCATCCGTAGCTGCAGGAGAACCGTTGGCGCTGGTGGGCAGCCACGGTTTGATCGAACTGGCGGTGAATAGCGGCAGCGCTAGGGAGACGTTGCAATTGCAAGTGGGCGATCGCGTGGTGGTATGGTGCGCCTCCTAAATTCCCAACCCAGGTAGAGTGGGGATGTTTTAAGTGCTACAAATTTTTGCTTGACGAGGTTCGCCTTCTTCAGGCATTATGGGAAATGCGCGATCTTGGGGATATAGCTCAGTTGGTAGAGCACTTCAATGGCATTGAAGGGGTCAGCGGTTCGAATCCGCTTATCTCCATTAACTAGACCATCTTGTTAAGAAACGACTTGGGGAATTCATAAGTCCTTAGTTTGCGGTGGCGTTGTGCTGAGCCAGCAGACGCTTAAAGTGCGGAGTATTGTAGGATTCTCAAACGCTTTAGGACTGACATACTCTGTGTAGCACCTGGACACAGTTGAACTCAACAACGCAAAACCGTGCCGCTTGCAACGCAGGCAGCACGGTTTTAGGCATTCGCCCAACTGGCATTAAAACATGACCCTAGAACAGGAAGTAGCGTTGAGCCATGGGTAGCACTTCAGCCGGTTCACACGTGAGCAGTTCCCCATCGGCGCGGACTTCATAGGTTTCGGGATCGACCTCAATCTGTGGGGTATAGTCATTGAGCTTTAGGTCTTTTTTGCCGATATTGCGCGTGTTGGAAACCGCCACCGCCTGCTTTTGCAGCTTGAGCTGCGCTGCAATATCCGCATCTACGGCGGCCTGAGAAACAAAGGTCAAGGAGGTAGCGGCCACGGCTCCGGCAAAGCTACCAAACATGGGGCGCATGTGTACGGGCTGCGGTGTGGGGATGCTGGCGTTGGGGTCGCCCATCTGGGCCCAGGCAATTAGCCCGCCTTTGATTACCAGCTCTGGCTTGACGCCAAAAAAAGCGGGCTTCCATAGGCAGAGATCTGCTAGCTTGCCGACTTCTACAGAGCCGACGTGGTGAGAAATGCCATGGGCGATCGCCGGATTGATCGTGTACTTTGCAACGTAGCGCTTAGCGCGGGTGTTGTCATTGCGAGACGAGTCCTGCGGCAGCGCCCCACGCTGCACCTTCATCTTATGTCCAGTTTGCCAGGTGCGACAAATCACCTCCCCGACGCGCCCCATCGCCTGCGAATCTGACGCGATGATGCTGAATGCGCCCAAGTCATGCAGAATATCTTCGGCAGCAATGGTTTCGCGGCGAATGCGCGACTCAGCAAAGGCCACATCTTCGGGAATACTCTTGTCAAGATGGTGGCACACCATCAGCATGTCAAGGTGTTCCTCTAAGGTGTTGATGGTGTAAGGGCGAGTGGGATTGGTAGACGAGGGCAGCACGTTTAGCTCGCCACACACCTTGATAATGTCGGGCGCGTGGCCGCCGCCTGCACCTTCGGTGTGGAAGGTGTGGATGGTTCGCCCTTTGAAGGCGGCGATGGTGTCTTCCACAAAGCCAGACTCGTTGAGCGTGTCGGTGTGGATGCACACTTGCACATCGTATTCATCTGCCACGTCGAGGCAGGTGTCAATAGCAGCGGGGGT
>JBGTOF010000384.1:0-5402 GCA_041742695.1 Elainellales cyanobacterium
GAAGTTTTCTTCTAGGGTGAACTTAGGAGACAGTTGCTTTTCGCCGCGCTGCAATAACCCGAGAGCACTATCCCCTTGTTGCAAAGCGGCTTCGCTGACGCCGCCCCACGAGAACATAGCAATGATGTCGGCGATCGCCGCTGGAGCCAAGTAGGTGCGATAGCTGCCGCGTGGAATGGACTTAGGCGGCTGCGCCAGCCGGTCGAGCTGCAGCGTTGATTCGGCTAGCTTAGCGGCGTAGGTGTCGCTATCCCAAGTGTTGCCGGCAAAGATACCCTTCACCGCCTGCCCATCTGCCGTAAAAATGGAGTAATCCAACGCAAAGGTATCGGTGGCAAACCAGTGGCGCTGTCCCGCCGAGTCGGCATAGCCCCGCACTACCTGCCCCCCTGCGTAGAGTCCAGTAAAGTCTAACCCTTGCACTGGCTCTAGCACTGCCGCTGCCACGGCCTCTGCGGGCAGCAGCTCACCGGGGTAAACCTCTCGACTGGTGGCGCTGCCCGATGGCACTACCTGATAGGGATCGGCGGGCACTTGTCCCAATTCTTGCCGTAGTTCTTGCACTGCCGCTTGTGCCGCCTGCTGATCGAGAGATGCATCTCCAGTCAGCGAAAAGCCCTGGGAGACGGTGCGCTGGTTGCCCATCAGTTGCAGGGTAACGCTGCAATCTTCCACACTGCCTATTTGCCGCACCCGCGCGTGATTCACCCGCATAAACTGGCTGTGCTCTCCCACTAGGGACAGGGTGAACTGCTCATCATTTTGGAGGGAGTGGGCGATCGCCCCCGCTACCTGCTCAAACCCCGATTCCCAATCCTGCTGCATAACTGCCTCAACACCCACGATTGTGATGCGCTCACAGCCCCATAGCGGTGATTACGCTGATTCTTAGCTTAGCGAGATAGCGAGATTTGGGCGAGCTGAATTTTTCCAAGATGAGGACTCGATGTCTTTTGTCTTTTTGGAGCAGACTTGCCAAAATAGGGGCTAAATGCCTCTTCGTACCGACAATATGCCATCTTCGCAACCGCTCAAGAGCCTACAAGAGATTCTCAGACAGCGCCAACAGTCTGAGTTTGTCGGACGAGATGATTACCTCAGTACCTTTAGCAGCAATCTCAAGCTGCCGCTGGATGATTCCCGCCGCTGCTTTTTATTCAATGCGTGGGGACAGGGCGGCGTGGGCAAAAGTACCCTGCTTAAGCAGTTTTCAAAATCTGCCGAAGAAGTCAGGGCGACGGTAGCCTACACCGATGAAAGCGAAACCAGCGTACCCGAAGCCTTGGGCCGTCTGGCAGAGCAGTTTATTCAGCAGGGCTATAAACTCAACCAGTTTGCTGAGCGGTATCGACTCTATCGCCAGCGCAAACAGGAGCTAGAAACTGACCCCAAAGCACCCCAGGGATTTTCAGCTTTTGTGGGCAAAACGGTTGTGAAGGCCGGGGTAAAACTGGGGCGGCGGGTGCCGCTAGGCGGTGCCATGCTCGACTTTGTGGATGAAGATACCCTCTCAGCACAGGCCGGAGAATGGGCCTCCTATGTGGCCAAAAAGCTGTGCAATAAGGATGAAGTGCAGCTTGTGCAAGAGCCTGTCACCGTTTTGACGCCGCTGTTTTTGCAGGACCTCTTCACTCTAGCTCAGGAGGTTTGTGTGGCCCTATTTTTTGATACTTACGAGCAAACCAGTGAGTTTTTAGACACTTGGCTGCGGGATGTGCTGGAGGGCAAGCATGGCGATGTGCCTTCAAATATTGTGATTACCATTGCGGGTCGCCATCCCTTGGACGACAACCACTGGGCCACCTACGATGGCCTAATTGCCCGGTTTCCGCTGGAGCCGTTTACGGAAGAAGAGGCAAAACAATACCTGCATCGTAAAGACATTACCAACCCCAAGGTGGTGGAGGTAATTTTGCACCTGTCGGGTCGATTGCCGCTTCTAGTGGCTACCCTGGCCGTCGGCTCACCGGACGACCCCGACCAAGTGAGCGAACCCAGCGACACGTCTGTAGAACGCTTTTTGAAATGGGTGGAAGACCCCAAACACCGCCAAATTGCCCTGGCCGCTGCTCTACCCCGCAAATTTAACCGCGACATTCTGGCTCAGCTGGTAGGTGAAGATGACGCTGAAGCGCTGTTTAATTGGCTAAAAAAAAATGCCCTTTGTGAAACAGCAGCGCGATAGCTGGGTGTATCACCAGGTGGTGAGGGCGCAGATGCTTCGTTACCAGCGGCTGACCTCTCCAAAAGCCTGGGAAGCGGCCCAGGGAAAGCTAGGCATCTACTTTGACCAATGCCGCACTGCACTGACGATTGAAGACGACAAGCGAGAACGTGACCCAGATTGGCAACGCCATACTATCGAGGCGCTGTATCACAACTTATGTAGTGCTCCCCAGCAAAACTTTAAGCCTGCTTTAGAGGGATTTCTGGCAGCACTAGATACCTTAAACGTGTTTTTCATGCAATGGGTTGAAGCTATAGAACAAGCTGGGCAAGATGCTGAAAGCCAAGATTTGCAAGACTGTGGAAAGCAGCTTATCGAAGGATTGGCAGCTTTGAAAACCAAGGAATATGTCAAAACTGCCAACATGTTTTCTAAGATTCTTGAGTATTTCTCTTTAGATGCTTATTGGCAATCAGTGACTCTCACTTGGCGGGCGAGCATGTATGACATGATGCACTGCCGAGAAGGTGCTTTAAGAGACTTGACCTCGGCTTTAGAGGTTAACCCTCAATGTGCTCAAGCTTTTGCTGAAAGAGGTCGGATTTATCGGGAAATGGAGCGTTATGAGGAAGCATTATCTGACCTGAACCGCGCTATTGAACTTAACCCCAATGATATGATGGCCCTTGCTCAGCGTGGAGTTACTTATCAACGCTTAAAACACTATGAAGAAGCGATAGCTGATCTAACTCGTGGTCTAGCTTTTGAACCGAATACCGAGTGGATTCTTTCTAATTTTCTGTTAATTTATATTGAAATGGAGCGATATGAGGATGTTGTAGATACTTTGACTCATGCTATTGACCTCAAATTGAACCTCAATTTGACGCTGTCGATACGGGGAGATCTATACCAGCAGATAGGTCGATATGAGGAAGCATTGGTAGATCTAAATCGCGCTATTGAGCTCGATCCTGACAATGAAAGGGCGATCGCCAGTCGTGGCGCAACCTATCGACAAATGGAACGCTACGAGGAAGCGCTAGCCGACCTCACCCGTGCCATTGAGCTCGATCCTGACAATGAAGGGGCGATCGCCCATCGGGGAGAGACCTATCGGCAGATGGAACGCTATGACGAAGCTTTGGCCGACCTCACCCGCGCTATTGAACTGAAACACGATAACGAATGGGCGATCGCCCATCGGGGAGAGACCTATCGACAGATGGAGCGCTACGACGAAGCCCTAGCAGATCTCTCTCGCGCCATTGAGCTAAAACTAGATTATGAATGGGCGATCGCCCTTCGTGGAAAAAACTATCGACAGATGAAACGTTATGAGGAAGCCCTAGCAGATTTCTCTCGCGCTATTGAACTGAAACCGGACAATGAATGGAACTTTGCCAATCGTGGGGTGACCTATCGGCGGATGGAACGCTATGAGGAAGCTCTGGCCGACCTTACCCGCGCTATTGAACTTGATCCGAAATATGAATGGGCTCTTACTCAGCGAGGGCTTATTTATCAAACACTAGAAAACTATCAGGCTGCATTAGCTGACTTTCAAAAAGCGATTGAACTGGATCCTCAAGATCAGTGGAACATCCGTAAACGAGGAGAACTGCAGCTTATGCTTGGAACATTAAATGAGGCTCTAGCCAACTTCAACCGCGCCATTGAGCTCAAAGAAAGCGATTGGACGTTTTATGAGCGAGGGCTTACCCACCGCAAACTCAATCAGCCTGCCCTTGCCAAAGCTGATTTTCAAAAGGCGATTCAACTGGTGCAGCAAGATTTACAAGCTCAGCCGGGCAGTGTTCAAGGCTTGTTCAACCTAGCTATTTATTATCTGGCCAACGGCCAATTCAACCTGGCCAAACAGACCTACCAGCAAGGCCTCACTTATAGAGCCACCCGTGCTCAACTCCAGGAAGCGGTGCAAGACCTAATCGAGTTTCTTAAGCTCTTTCCGGACCATTCTCAGGCTACAGCCTTCTACAATGGGCTACGCAAAAAGCTATAGTCCACCTCATAAATGGCGAATTGCCTGCCTGTGCTGGCGCACGGGTTCATGATGGATGCCTTGATCGATAAGAAGGCTACCTATTGAATGAACCGGATTGTCAGCGGGTAGCGATAGGCTTTGCCTTTGCTTGCTTTGATACTGGCAATGATAACAAACACCAAATCTGCAATGCCAATCACAAACAGCAGCGCAATACCCACCAACAGCAGCGTCAGCACTAGCGATACCACCACGTAAATCGTGATCGAAATCTGAAAATTTAGCGCCTCTTTGCCGTTGATATCCACAAAGGCACTCTCGTCTCGCTTGATTAACCAGATCACCAACGGCGCAATGATATGCCCAAAAGGAATCAAATAACCCGCCAAAGAACTTAAGTGGCAGAACATGCCCCAGTTGCGTTCAGAGATGGTATCCACCGCTAGCGTCTCCTTGCTGAATGGCCTGGGATATTGCCGATATCGCCTGAACTAAGCTCCACCCCCAAACACTTCAATTCCGTCAAAGGCGCATAGGGGCGAGCCATGCCCCACGCGGATGGCTTGGTTGGGTTCGCCCTTGCCGCAGTAGGGTGTGCCATACATCTCCCAGGTGTCTGCCGCGCCAACGCGCACTAGGCTGTGCCAAAACTCGGGTGTCGTGCCGCGATAGTTTGGGTTGCGCAAGGGTTTGGTGAGCGTTCCGTTTTCAATCAGCTGAGCATATTCGCAGCCGAATTGAAACTTGTAGCGCTGATCGTCAATAGACCAAGAGCGATTGGCTTCCATATAAACGCCGTGCTCAATATCGCCGATGATGGCAGCGGCAGGTTCCGTCCCAGGCTCCAAATTTAAATTCGCCATGCGGTCAATGGGGGGACGGTTCCACGACGATGCGCGGGCGCAGGCCACCCCCGGCACGTTGGCGCGGGTTTGGCTTTCTAAACTACCTAGACCTCGCTGCAGCACGCCGTCTTTAATCAGGTATTCTCGGGTGGCAGGGTTGCCGATGTCGTCAAACCCGTAGCTGGCAAACTCGCCTGCAACTGTGGGGTTAAAGGTGATGTTCATCAACTCAGAGCCGTAGGACAGGTTGCCAAAGTCTGCAAGGGTGACAAAGCTGCCCCCGGCATAGTTGCGCTCATCGCCCAAAATTCGATCTAGCTCTAGCGGATGCCCCACGCTTTCGTGGATTTGCAGCATCATCTGGTCGGGGGCAAGCACCAGTGTG
>JBGTOF010000232.1:0-18943 GCA_041742695.1 Elainellales cyanobacterium
ATGTCGAGCAATGCGGCATCCTCTGCAACCCACGCAGGCATATCGAGTCGGGCAATTTCGGCCCCCGTGTGGACATAGCAAAAATAGACCCGATGCTCGCCATAGCACTCCAAAATCTTGGCAGAGCTGCACCACAGGGCACTGCGCTGCCCCGGTTGCAGCACCAGCCCCCACAGGGCCGTATCTCGCAGAGGCGCGACGACTTGACAGGGGGCTGTGTCGGTTTGGCCTGGGCAGTGGGTGGCGCAGTCTGGCTCAGTCTTGGGGCAGGTGTGCAGCCGCAAAAAATTCAGCGCTTCGCCGCTGCGGGCCGCGCTCAAGTAGCCTACCAGCGGCACCCGCAACTGGCGCAGCTGCTCCCACGCCTCCAGCATGGGCAACAGAATGCGATCGCGTGCTTCCGTGGGCAATGGTTCTAGAAACCAGTGGGTGAGAGAACCATCGACCATCGCCAGAGTGGGAGTAGGCGCAGCTGTCGCAGGCGGCATCCCTACCGGAGAAGTGGGGCTCGCGCGACGAGAACCGCTAGACGGCAACGACTGAGACGCGGGCAGGGCATCGTGCATAGGCACCTGCTGCGCGGCAATCCCTTGGGCTAAATCTGCCAGCACTGTTGCTTCCGACGCGGTGCGCCGATAGCCCATCCACTCCTCAGTGCCAATTCCCCACTGGCGCGCCCCATACAAATCTTCAGCCCGGTAAAACACCTCAGGCAGGCTATCCAGCAGGGGATGGCGATTTTGCCCATAATGCAGCACTACACGCCCCACATTAATCAGATAGCAGTAAGCAATCTCATGATGGCTGGGGGCAATTTGAGAGCCGTCTGTGGCTAAAACGGTGTGATGAGCCGGGGCTGTGGCCAGGGTAATGCGGGTGTTTAAAGGCTCGACTGGACGCGCGGCTGCAAACCCTAGGCGATCGCCCCACTGGGTTTGTAACGCCACCAGTTCGGGTTGGCGATCGCTCGCCTGCTGCAATAGCTGCTGAGCGAGATCCAACCGCTGCCGCGCTGCCGCCGCTTCATGGGTTAAATGCTGACCAATATCTTGAAGTTGTCGTGCCAGCTTAAGCAGATCAAGCATTCGGATTCGCCGTCCCAAATCACAGCCCAATCCTATCGCAAAACCACCCAACAATACACCTGTTCTGACACTCTTCGTTAAACCCCTATTCACCGCCAGTTTGGAAGATCCGCACACCCCGGCTGCTCGCCTTACAGGTAGATCGGTTTGGCGGGCGCTCGAATTATCCAGAAACGGCTTAACTTATGGCTTGAATGGTCAAGGCTCTTAGATGTGTTGTACGTCTTGAGCACAGCACATCAAGGGTTTGAGCTAATCCCAAACTCAAGGTTGGATAGGCTATTAGTGGCGATAGGACAACGTTTGCACAATGTGCAAGGCCCGGTTGAGCTCATGCACCAGCAAGTGCGCTTGGGGAATTTGGTTGTGGCGCAGGTGTTGCTCTAGGCGGGCGGCGATCGCCTGTAACGTCAGCGCGCCCACATTGGCGCTCGCACCCTTAATCTGATGAATAGCGTGAAGTGCCGTAGAGTAATCCCCCTGGGCGATCGCCACGCGCAATGTAGACAAATGGTTTTGGCTATCGGCAATAAAAATCTGCAACAGCTCAGCCATAAACTCAGCACAGCCATCTGCTAGGGCTTCTAAATAGTGCCAGTCGAGATGGGGTGAGCGAGAATCTGGCGTATCGAGATAGGCAGAGGTTGGATTGGCGTGATTGAGCTGTTGATTGACCAACGCGCCGTATAGGTCAGCATGTGGCAACACCATAACTCTCTGCATTCTAAGTTTCCCTGATTAATCGATGCCCGAGATGACTCATAAATGTAGTTTGCCCAGGCATCAATTGACTGCACCATCCTGCAATCGGCTTTATGAATGCTTCATTGAAATTTTAGGACGGGTTTGGCCTGTAGCAGCAACGCGTTAGCACTCTGGCACTAGGTGTCCTCAGTCCCATCTAAGGGGAAACACGCCAAAATTGTAGGAACCAACCACCGTTGATAAAAGCGAGCTGATGCAATGCAACCGACAA
This sequence comes from Elainellales cyanobacterium, assembly GCA_041742695.1. Classification (GTDB taxonomy): domain Bacteria; phylum Cyanobacteriota; class Cyanobacteriia; order Elainellales; family Elainellaceae; genus Kaiparowitsia. Next base: position 2,062 of record JBGTOF010000232.1, read on the forward strand.
CCCTAGGTCTTGTGCTGGTAACGGCAGCCTCTCAAGCAGAGGCAGAGGCGATCGCCCAGCACCTCGTCACCCATCATCTAGCTGCCTGCGTCAGCCTGCACCCGATTCACTCTGTCTATAGTTGGCAAGGCACTCTGCATCAAGACGAAGAATGGCAGTTAATGATTAAGACCGACTTAATGCTATTTGCAGACGTAGAGGCAGCAGTGCGGGCCATCCATTCCTACGATGTCCCCGAAATTGTAGCAATTCCCTTCACGGCGGGCTCTCAGGATTACCTAATCTGGGTTGCTAGCCAAACCCAAGCTCCATTAAGCCCTACGTCTGAGATGCATGGCTCTCCTCCAAATTAGCGGAAATGAAGGGAGCGATCGCTTGGAGACAGTGGCACGCTGGACAGGCCTTGAGAAAGGGTTTACCCGCGTCAGGCCTCCGACCTACATACATTGCAGAATTGAAACTTGTGTTGAGGTTTAATCAGAAAACTTTATTTTGTAAAATTCGATACTTTTTGTGGCTATGATTTAAGAGTCAGAGAATGCCCCTGATAGGGAGTCCGCACAAATTGACGTCAAGTTTTTTACGCGGATGGGCAACGTCGCTCCCTTCCCCCTAAAAAATTAGGTCGTTTAACTTGCGATCCCTAACGCGGTATCACAGCGCGGTATCTCTACCTAGCCTCACCCTCTGAGACTGGGCACAGACCCATGTGAGCACTCAAGCCAACAGGAGAACGTAACCATGGCAGATTTTGACTGTGATGTTCCCATCCCGTCTAATCTACAGGAGCTGGACCAGGCTGTTCAGACTTATAAAGATCGCGACTTTGACCAGAAGGAGCTATTTTGTCGGTGGCAAGCCATCCGCGATGCATCCCTAGAGCATCCACGACAGCTTGATGCGGATCACATCCCGGGCGATGATAGCTACTAACGTTCAAAGGCCAGCTGGGCTCAAAGAACCTAAGTTTGGGACACGCGCAACCCTTCGATAGGTTGTAAAGGGGGTGTGCAAATTCTTAAAGGCTTTGCATTGGCGGAATGGGGTGCTAGCGATCGCCCCCAACAATTTCGCTGAGTTCTACCACATTGCTATCGAGGTCGCAGATAAACAGGGCGGCGCGACCCGATGCACTGTGCTGCACGGCATAGCCCTCAGCCACTAGCCTCACCTCTATTGCAGCCAAATCAGACACCCCCAGCGCCAAGTGAGGATTTCGTCCCCACTTGGCGCTGTTTTGCATAGAGGCAGCATAGTCCTCTTGCTGAATTAGATGAATTTGCACGGCCCCTACCTGATACCAAAGACCAGGAAATCGGAGCGATCGCTCCACCCTCTGCAACCCCAGCACCGTGCCGTAGAAATGCTCAGCTTGGTCAAGGTTTGACACCAGAAGGGCGCTATGGAGGTACTGAATTTCTGACATAGACCAATACTCAGAGGGGCGATCGCCAGCATAGCGTATTCGGTTTAGAGTCGGCTGATTCAGACAGCTTCTTGAAGTAGCGAAAGAGTTTTGCGTAGATATTGGCTTTGTCGTAGCGGTTTTACCGTAGCAGGGACAACGACGCGACCTGGCTATCCCTAATGCGGTCATCGCTACTGCAACCAATGTTGCAACCGATAAGGTTGATTCGGACGGTTATTGGTGTGAACCCTCAAACCAGTGCCTTAAGCCTTATGAACAGTCATCGTCTCGAAATAAGCCTACTTGCCTACGCAACTCATAGGGGTATAAAGCACAACGCTCGGCCTTTGAGCCTGTTTGCACTGCATAAGGGCGTTTTTCCAGATTTGGGCTGTAGAAATACTACCAAAAGCAGATAGTTCAGTGCGATCTGTGCGGATATTCTGAGACAAAGACAAGATAAAATACTGATTTTTTATCGTGGTTCATGTTGTTAATATGGCAATCACTGGGGGAATACAAGGTATATAGCGGCACCTAACCATGGCATCAACGACAGCGAATGTGTTCAATAACCCCGTAGACGAGCTAATTAATCGTATTCTTGCGGAACGACGAATTACTCGCGCTGATCAAGAGCGCTTTATGACGGCTCTGCTGTCTAAAGATCGGCTCAGCGACCGCGAGCGTACTCAGATCGACCGGCTGTTCGATGCACTGCGAGCCGGACGCATCCGTGTGGTGGATTGAGGTTCGTTTCCTTTACCAACGCACGCGCAATGTTCGTTCAGTTTAAATAGCCACCCCTGCTGGGTCTGCTTCGGGTGCAGTCAGGGTGGCATAGCGACGGGCAGCGCTGACAAAGTGCGTAACGTCTTCAGGCGAAGTGTTGAATGCTGTGACTAGACGAACCATTATTCCGGCTGAGCAGTTCTCATCGCCAGTCCATTGATAAAATTGAAAGCCCTCTTGGGTCAACCCATCAATGATGGCCTGGGGCAAGGTTAAAAACATTTCATTTGCCTGCACGGGATGGCAGAACTTTACTCCTGGAATAGCGGCTAGGCCAGTTGCTAGCTGCTTTGCAATCCGGTTTGCGTGGGTTGCATTATGAAGCCACAGATCATGAGTGATGTAGGCGGAGAGCTGCGCTGACAAGAACCGCATTTTAGAGAGTAAATGACCACTGCGCTTGCGCCGAAATTCAAAGCCTTGAGCTTGGTCTGGATTGAAGAAGATGACGGCTTCAGCGGCCATCGCGCCATTCTTTGTGGCTCCAAATGACAGCACATCGACCCCAGCGCGCCACGTGATATCAGCTGGGCGGCACCCCAGGCCAACAATGGCATTGGCAAATCGCGCTCCATCCATGTGCAGCGCTAAATGATGCTCCTGAGCAACCTGGGCGATCGCCCCTACCTCGTCAATCGTATAAACGGTCCCGGCTTCGGTTGCTTGGGTAATGCTAATGGCTGCGGGCTGCACATGATGCACCACACCTGCGCCACTGGAGCGAAGGGCGATCGCCAGATCGGCTGCGGTTAGCTTGCCGTGTTGTCCGGGCAAGGTCGCCAGCTTTGCCCCTCCGGTATAGAACTCAGGGGCACCACATTCATCCACGTAAATATGCGCCTCGGTATGGCAGTAGATAGCCCCATAGGGTGGCGTCAATGCTGCCAATGCCAGCGCATTAGCAGCAGAGCCAGTTGCCACCGGAAACACCACCACGTCCCGCTCAAATAACTCAGAGAACTGGGCCGTCAACCCTTGGCTGATGGCGTCGTCGCCATAGGGCATGGCGCTGTCTGCGTTAGCAGCTACCACAGCCGCTAAGACTTCAGGCGACATGGCGGTTACGTTATCACTGCAAAAATTCATAGCACCTGAGGATTGGTGTGGTTATGCGAAAGCGTTGCCGGGCAAGAAATTGTGCATCACACAACGAGGTCAGCAACATGAGGGATTTAAACAGACCAGGATGTCTGCGAGAGCATTTTAGCTCCACTGCAAACATCCTGTTGTTACCACACGATCTCAAATTCAGCGTTCTGGCCTTGTTCTGAACCTTTTTACCCGCATCACCTAGCGGCTCAGTCGTTACTCTTCATCACTGCCCGTTACCCGAGAAGACGGAGAGGATTCTGCTGCATTGGGCGCAACGGGGATAGCTGCTGGGTCATCGACGCTTCCCGCCGCTGCGGCGTCAGGATTAGCGATCTGATTAATTTCATCTTTATACTGTGCCGGGGCGAGTGTGGCGGCTTGCTCAAACAAGGGCTTCGCTTCAACATCTTGACCCATTGTTTGCAGAATGATGGCTTTGCCTAGCACAGGACGGAAGTCATCGGCATCGTTTTGAATGGCCTCGTCATAGATGGCGATCGCCTCGGGATAACGATCTTGCTCTGCATAGACCTGCCCCAGCAATAACTGAACCGAGGTCACATCGACGCTGCCCTGCGCAATTTGATTTTGCTCATCGGCACTCCGCAACGTGTCTTGCAATAACCCAATAGCCGCTTCTGGGCGCTGTTGCTGAATCATCAGCCCTACCAATCCCTGAAGCGCCTGCATATCGCCCGGACGCTGGGAGAGAATATCTCGATAGGCACGCGCTGCCCCTTCGCGATCGCCCACCTGCTGCCGTGCCTGAGCCAGCAACACGGTATATTCGGTTTCTTCGGGGTTGAGTTCTGCTAGCTTCTCCAAGGGCTCAATGGCTTTCTCAATGTCGCCCTGGCGAATCCGTATTTCCAGCAATCCTTTGAGCGCCGCTTCGTTACCCGGTTCCCGCTGCAACACCAACGCATAGCCTTTGGCCTGATCTTCTAAATCTGCACTGGCTGTAGTCGTTGCCGTCGCGTCCGGTTGCGGCGTGCGATTGCCCGCCTGCAACGCACCCAGAATTGGCATAAACATTAACCCTAGAAAGGCCATCGCTGCCAGAATCAGAACGCTGCTAAGCAGAATGCGGTTGCGCTTATTGAACACAGGATTACCCAAACTCGACAGAACTACGAACTAAAACTATGAACCAAACTTAATACACAGAACCAATCTGGCTAAACGGCGAATTGCGATGCAGATTGCAATTCGCCGCTTTACGTACCTCAGTCAACCAAACCAGTGAGGACAGCGCGCGTCAAACAAATATCCCACTTGAGAAAAATCTCAACCTACAGACGAGCCTGTTGAATTTCAACACATGCGCCAGACCACTACCCCTAGCGGAATAGCCTGATGCTATTGCCATTAGTAACACATTGTTTTGGGAATGGTGATCTGGATAGGCGGCTTTAGACGCATGAGCAGTCATGAATGCAAGGAGAGGCTTTTTCTATCATTGCCATTTGCAAACTTTAGTAATGATTCAACACCCTCTGCGGAGGGTCGCTTCTGGCCACCTTGCACTTTAGGCTAGTCGTTTGCGACCTGATCCTCAGCCGAAGCTACTGTCTCTTTTAGCGCCTTTCGGCCCATCTGACACATTAGGTTTAAGAATTTACGTAATTTTGTTCTAAATGTTTTCCTCCGCTGAAATCATCTAGAGATGCCTGATGGCTACTGTCTGGAACGTATAAACAAAGAAGAGCCATGCCACTTCAAGTGGAAAACGCCAAAACGAGTGCAAGCGGGATTCAGCGTGAATGCTAACCTAGTGTTTATCTTGAATCTGTCTGGTACTGGTGGCACGTTGGACTGGGCGATCGCTCGCTTCTAGGCACCGTCATGGAACTAGAGAAGGCTGTCCATCAAAAGTCTAAACGTGCGTAGGTGCGTCTACCTGTTGTGAGCTTTGTTCTTAGCTCCTTCAGCTCACCCAGTTCATCGCCTGTGATCTGCGGTGTGAGTGCAATGCATCGAGCGCCGTTCTCCAGTCAGGATTAGGATCACTATGGATCAGCCGTCAGTCATCAGTTTGCCCATGGACTCCTCCACTGCACCTACACCACCCGACGGAATGCCACTCTCTCAGCCTAACACCGCCGCATCTGCGACTCAATCTGCACTGTCTCTGTCTCGGCAGCATCCTATTCCTCCGGCGAGTGAGCCACGGCAATACCGAGCGATTGGCTTGATTCATGGCGTCTACACTCCGACGGAGGAGCAGTTTACGCGTGGAATGCTGATCACCACTGACGGCACCGCAATTGACGCCGTGCTTTTAGGACGGGTCATGAGCCTAATCAAAAAGCATGTTGACTTAGACCAGCCCCACTTGTGGGTAGTCTATCCCCGAACTCGCGAGAAGAACTATGACCTGCATGCGCAGATTGTGGGAATTTGGGAGCCGGATAATTTAGCCAAGACGGATGATGCCGATGTTGACGGCGATGCGGCTAAGACCCTGGGGCAAGACGAGGGCCCTCAACGCTCTGCCGCTGCAGATCCAGCAGCAGGGCAAACCGCCATGACAGCCCAGCCCCCGGCAAAACCCATTGCCACTCCACCGGTTAAGCCCCCAATGAGGCCGGGTATGCCCCCGGCTACACTGCCTCCTTTAAATGATGGTTTCTTCTCGATTCGTGGCGAAGTGCTGTTTCATTCTGACGATGATGAACGCCTGATTGTGCGGATTCAGCAATCTCCCAAAAAGGCAGATCAGCCCGAAAAGGCCTTTAAGCTGATCCTAAAAGGTCAGCTACAGGGCAAAACCGTCGGCTATTTTTGGGATCTCACCGTGCAGCGAGAAGGCAATCTGCTGGTGGTGCAAGACGCGACCCCGATTGGATTGGTGCCACCCCGCAAGAAAAAGGCTGGTGACCTTGGCGAGGGCGATCGCCCTCGATTCAAAAAACCGTGGAAGAAACCGTTGCGAGAGGGCGATGCGCCCCGCAGCAGTAGACCTGAACGCGCGCCCACGCCGCGCCCACGGGATGGCCGTGAAGCGCCCCCTAAACCCACTCGGCGAGTTGATCGCACCCTCACAGACCGCAACCAAACTGACTCGGCGACTTAAGGACAGCACCCGCCCGGTGGACAAGCAGACGCTCAGGGTGATGCGATCGCTGCACCGCGAGGAGGCGATAGCCTCCCCTTAGGTTTTCTTGGAGGAGCAGATGTAGGCAGGGCGATCGCCCGCCTGCGACAGACCTAGTCATCAATCACGGCGGTGCGGTCGAGCAGCAACAGATCTCGCAAGGCACTGGTATCCAACTCGGTTAGCCAGCTTTCGCCCGTGCCGACAATGTTTTCAGCTAGGGCCTTCTTTCCTTCAATTAGGTCGCTGATGCGCTCTTCTAAGGTGCCATTGCAGATGAATTTGTGAACCTGTACATTGCGAGTTTGGCCGATTCGAAACGCACGGTCGGTCGCTTGATTTTCCACAGCGGGGTTCCACCATCGATCGAAGTGAAAGACATGGTTGGCGCGCGTGAGGTTGAGCCCTACCCCTCCAGCCTTTAGGGACAGGATGAATAATCGCGGCCCTTGGGGATCATTCTGGAACCGATCCACCATATCGTCCCGCTGTTTTTGGCTGCTGCCCCCGTACAGGAATAAGACCTCTTGCTGAAACTGCTTCGCTAGATAGGCCTGCAGCCAAGTGCCCCAGGTCGAGAACTGGGTGAAAATTAGGGCGCGATCGCCCTCAGCTAGCAGTTCTTCGAGCATTTCTGTGAGGCGCAGCAGCTTGCCTGAGCGGGCCAAGAACGATTCTGGCTGCTGGTGCAGTGCTGACGGCAGTTTCGCCGCAGACTTAGCTGACTTGGCTGACTCATCGGGCAACTCCTCGTCCTCTAGATCAGCGAGGTCAGAAGTCGCTGTGAGTAAATCGGGATGGTTGCACAACTGCTTAAGCCGGGTCAGCAGCGCTAGGATTTTGCCCCGCCGTTGGATGCCATCCGCGGCTTCGATCTCTGCCAGAGCTTTGTCTACCAATGCCTGATATAGCGAGGCCTGATCGGTAGAAAGGCCGCAAAACACATTCATTTCCTGCTTTTCGGGCAGGTCTTGAATAATGGCGCGATCGCTCTTTAAGCGTCGCAGAATAAAGGGCTGAACGAGCGATCGCAGCGTTTTCAGCGAATCTGTATCGCCATAGCGTTCAATGGGCACCGCAAACCGCCGTTGAAAGAAGTTGCGCGGCCCCAAATAGCCCGGGTTAAGGAAATCCATAATCGACCACAGTTCTGAGAGGCGATTCTCGACTGGGGTGCCCGTCAGCGCAATGCGAAACTCCGCCTCTAGCTCGCGCACCACCTTTGACTGGCGCGCCTCAGGATTTTTAATATTCTGTGCTTCATCTAGCACAATGCCTTGCCAGGTCACGCGCTTCAGCTCATCTTCATCTCGGTAGACTAGCGCATAGCTGGTGATCAGCAAATCTACCCCCTTGAGCGCCGTTTTGAACGCTCGCCCTTGGGGACGCTTGTCGCCATGGTGAATCGCAACAGTGAGAGACGGCGCAAACCGCTTCACCTCGCGAGCCCAGTTGCCCAGCACCGAGGTGGGGCACACCAGCAATACTGGCTGGTTGAGCGCATCCTGCTCCTTCAGGTGCAACAGCAGCGCAATGAATTGAATGGTTTTGCCCAAGCCCATGTCGTCGGCCAAGCAGGCTCCTAGCCCCCAGCGCTGCAAAAACGCCATCCAGGCTGCGCCGCGCTCTTGGTAGGGGCGTAGGTCGCCCTGAAAGCCTGTTGGGGTGGGGAAGGGTTCTAGGCTTTGATTGCCTTGGGTTAGGGCGTTGATCAGGTCTTGCAGCGCGCCCGATGCCTCAAAACTGAGCACCGGAAGCTTTTCCATCATCTGGGTATCGCCTGTGCTGATGCGCAACGCATCTTCCAACGACAGGTTCATCTGGTCTTTGCGGCTAGCAAAAAAGGCCTGCGCGGCGCGAATATCCTGCGGGCGTAGTTCTACCCATTCCCCATTAATTTCGACCAAGGGGGTATTGAGCGCCACCAAACGCTCAAATTCTGCTTTTGAGAGCCGTTGCCCACCAATCGTAAGTTCCCACCGAAAGTTGAGCAAACTCTTGAGCCCCAACCCCTTGCCAGCCTTGGGCGGCTCGGCCTGAACGCTAAGCCCTAAGCGATTGGCCCAGCCGCCTTGGGTCGCGAGACTGGGGGGCAGCACCACGCCAATGCCGCCATCCTGCAGGCGCTTAGAGGTGCTTTTGATAAAGTCGTAGACCTGATGGGGATCGATCGGGCAAGATTCGGGCTGTTGTACATGGAGGCTTGTCTCCAGTACCGGATAGAGTCGCGAGGCCACCCCCAATCCTGCCAGCAGTGTTTCTTGGGGCTGCTCCAGAGTGCGGCCCTGAATCTCTAGCTGATCGACTGGATTTTGCCAGAGTGTGTGTGCCGGAACGACCACGGTGGGATCATCGTTGGCTTGGAGGCCATAGTGCAGGAGCCAGTGGGGCGTGTTGCCCGCTGGCGGTTCTAAGGTCAGGCAGGTGCGAAACGCCGTGAACTGCTGAGAGAGCTGCCGCTGCAGCGGCGTATGCCATTGATGGATGAGTGACTCTAGCCGCTCCAACGCAGGCACTTGAGGGAGCAGCGGAGAGCCAACCAAGCTGACCAGCCATGTGCGCAGAATCGCGTCTTTGGGCAGGGTTGGGGGGGTGGGTTGCTGCGGGGCGATCGCCCCTCTCACTTGAGCATCTACGACCGCGTTTAGAAAGTGCAGCAGCAGATCGCGCGGGGCGAGTAAGTCGGGCACGGCTGCCCCGTGGGCGATCGCGCCATAGGTGCAACATACCAGCGGCATGCGCTGAGTAAACTGTAGCCGCCGCTCTTGGTCGATGCTGCTGTCGAGCAGGGCATACCAAATGGAACGCGGGATGGACTGTGGAGACTCAGGCTCTAAACGCAGCCCAGGAAGAAATTTAGAGCGCGACAGCACATCTAAGCTCCATCGGGCGACATGCGACCAGTAGCGCAAGTCGCTGCCTATAAAGGCGATATCTTGCCCCAAAGTTGCGAGCGGCAAGGAGTTGAGTAACGCGATCGCCTCTAAGGGGTCTAGCGCGATCGCCTCCACCTGCCACGACCGCAACTCCAACACCTGCGGCGGGGTCTCGTCCGACTCAGCCTCTGGCTCCAGATCGGTCTGGACGGAGTAGCAGGGTAAACAGGTTACTTTTTTGGTGCGGCGCTTGGGCACCACCCGCAGGGTGGGCAGGGCCATGGGGAGCGATCGCCAGCGCTCGGTCGCGCCTTCCCCTAGCTCTGCCAAATCCTCATTAGCAGAACGGGTTGGTTTAGATGATTTGACGGAACTGGATGTCGTGCCTCTAGGCCGCGCTTCTACGGGCTCCGCTAGGGGCACCGCCGCTACCTCCCAACGCAGACGATGAGACTGAACGAGCGATCGCAAAAATACCAGCAGTTCCTGACGCGACATCGCCAATGGATGCGGTTCGATGGTGTCGGGGGCGATCGCCACGGGCGTCACTCGACGCCAGGTTTCTCCCCACACCACAAACTGCCCGGCCCCAGCCACATCAGCAAACTCCGCCGGCAAAGACTCCGACTGAGGATGAAAGTGAGGCACCCAGCTAGCGTGTAAAATCGCCATGCAAATCCAGCACAGAGATCCCTAAACAACCCCAACAACTCCGGCCAACCCATTTCATCAGCAGTTGAGTGAAGCGTCTAGACTGCCCTCTAAGACAGCCATGGAGGTACACTCCATCACTACTAATGGGTAAACCAAATAAACCGTAACGCTGGAGACTCAACGCTGCGGTTTTGCGATCGCCTACAAAAATTAGAGCCAGCATCCAATTCAATGTCTACCGCTCCTCAGCCCATAAACCAAGAATTTGCCCAGCCAACCCAACGGGCAAGACAGTGCAAACACTGGCAACATTGTACATCCGCCTCTCCCAAAGCCGAGCCAGCGCCAGAGGGCAGTTATATAGATTCACATTTAGCGTGTCGCGGAGGTTAGATAAAACCCCGCCTTAGGCGCTGCGAATCTCTGTCCACAAGTCGTCATACAGCTGCGTTGCATCACCCACGGGCGCAATCCCCTCACACCTGCTCAGCACGTCTTCACCCGGGAAGAGCTTGTCGTTGTCTTTCAGCTCGTTGGGCAGTTGGTCAAAGGCATCCTGATTGGGCGTCGCAAACTTCAGCTGCTCTACTGCAAAGGCCGCATTTTCAGGCTCCAGCATAAAATTGATCCAGGCATAGGCTGCTTCAGGATTTGGAGCCGTCTTGGGAATAACCATCGCGTCCGTCCATACTGAACTACCGCTTGTGGGGATGATGTAGGACAGGTTGGGGTGATCGCTGGGCAAGGCATTGCCCACAATGGAATACGTCATACACAGCCGCAAATCGCCGTTGATCAGCCGATCTTCCCAGCCAAACGACTCAAACGCACGCACCGCCGGGCGCAGTTCCTTAAGCTTGTCAGCGGCGGCGCGAATTTCATCCTCACTGGTGGAGTTATAGGAATAACCCAAGGACTTGAGGGCCGCGCCTATGGTTTCCCGAGGGTCGTCTAGCAGCGTCATCTGGCGGTTTAGAGCACTGCGATTGTCCCATGCAAAGTCCCAATCCTCTGGCCCGGGGCTAAGGCGGCGGGTGTCATAGATATAGCCTGTAGTGCCCCAGCTGACGGGCACGCTGTGGGCATTACCCGCATCGTAGAGGGGGTCTTGCCAACGCTGACTGAGGCGATCCAGCCCTTCCAATTGATTGTGGTCAATCGTGGCCAGCAGTTCAAGCTCCAGCATCTCCTGCACCATATAGTCTGAAGGATAAAGGATGCTGTATTGTCCGCCGCCGCCCGCCAACATCCGCGCCAGCATCGCTTCGTTCGCTTCATAGATATCTACAACGGTTTCAATGCCCGTTCGTTCTGTAAATCGAGCAAACACGTCATCGTTGGCATAGTCTGCCCAGGTGTAAATATGCAGTGGCTCATCGGTAGCCGCTGGTGCATCCGCTGCTTCGTTTGAACTGTCACCCGGGGAGGACGCGAGGCGCTGTTGGCAGTTGGTCAACGCGACCCCAGAGAGTGCCGCCAGAGAGTATTGCAGAAACCGCCGCCGGGACGGGCGAATTTTGGGGTTGCGTCGATAGATCATGGGAATGGGCCTCACGGGGGAAACAATTCGGGGAAAACTTAGACAGGGTTCAACCTGTCCGGTTAAGGGCGGGGTTCAGAGCCATGATGCTTGGGCTCAAATAATTCGGCATTGTTTTATAAACAATACTCTAGAGTCTAAGCCTAGAGGGTTAGACGCCGCACTCCATCACACTTTGGGTTCTCAGTGCTAGTTGCGATGCCATTCTGTAACGCCACCTGGTTTGTCGATAAGGGTAATGCCCTGGGCGTTGAGGTTGTCACGGATGCGATCGCCCTCCGCAAAGTTCTTCGCCTGCTTAGCGTCCCGCCGTTGTTGAATCAACGTCTCCACCTCTGCATCCGTTAATCCCGCGTGTGCTTCTGGCTGAGACCCGGCTGCATCGGCAGAGGCCTCTAAGCCTAGCACCTGCGATAGCACCACCAGAGTTTGCCATTGATGCCGTAGCGCTTCCCCATCTGCCAGCGCTTTGCCCTCATGCACCAGACGGTTGCCTTCTTTTTGGAGCGCTTTGGCCAGCTCAAACAGGGGCGCTAGCGCTAGCGGCGTATTCAGGTCATCATCCATAGCCGCGATAAATTGGCGCACGGGCGCTGTCTCCTCAGACATGCGCATGGCGGCAGGGTCGCCCAAGGTGGGATCTGTGCCACTGCCCCAGCCCAGCACGTCACCAAAGCGGTGCCCAAACTGTAGGCCTTCTTGCAGCGTGTGCCAGGAATTTTTAGCAGCGGCGATCGCCCCGTCCGTAAAGTCAATCGGCTTGCGATACTGCGCTTGCAGCACAAACAGCCGCAGCACCATCGGTTCCACCCCTCCCTCATCCAGCAGAGTGCGAATCGTGGTGAAGTTGCCAAGCGACTTCGACATTTTTTCGCCACCAATGTTGACAAAGCCATTGTGCAACCAGTAGCGAGCTAGCGGTTGGTGCTGCACTGCCTCTGACTGGGCAATTTCGTTTTCGTGATGAGGAAAGACTAAATCCTGACCGCCCGTGTGAATATCGATGGTGTTGCCCAGTTCTTCTCGCACCATCACTGAGCATTCAATGTGCCAACCGGGGCGGCCCTTGCCCCAGGGCGAGTCCCACTCCGGTTCACCCGGTTTGGCCGCCTTCCACAAAGCAAAATCCATAGGATGATGCTTTTTGGTGGCTTCATCGTCTACCCGCCCGCTTGCGCCTGCCTCCATCTGGTCGAGCTTTCGCCCCGACAGCTTGCCATAGCTCGGAAAGCGCTCGACGGCGTAATAGACATCGCCCCCAGAGGCATAAGCATACCCCGCGTCGATGAGCTGCTGAATAAACGCCACAATTTGCGGCACGACGTCTGTGGCTTTGGGATACCGATGGGCAGGCAAGACATTGAGCCGCCCCATGTCTTCTAAATAGGCGTCGCTAAAGGTTTGGGTGATCTGCTGCCACGGCAGGTGGTCGGTGTGCGATCGCTTGATGATCTTGTCGTCAATATCCGTGAAGTTTTGCACAAAGGTTACGGCATAGCCGCGCCACATTAGATAGCGCCGCATCACATCCCAGGCAATATAGTTGCGCGCATGCCCCACATGGGAATAGTCATACACCGTCACACCACAGCAATAGATCTTCACCTTGTCCGGCTCTAGGGGCTCAAACAGGTCTTTGCGACGGGTCAGCGTGTTGTAAAGATGCAGAGACATAGGGCAATCAGCAAAGGGGAAAAGAGAACTGGGGCCAGAGGAGCTAGAGCTAGAGCGATATCCGCGATGTCAATATAAAAGAATAATTTAAGTCGATTACACCGTTGCCATAACGTTCGTCTGGTTTGTTGGATACTGCCATAAGGCTATGCCCTGACGAAATTTCAGGAAATCATGGCAGATGGTGTCTCACCTGCCGAATTAGCAAGAAACCCTGAAGCTTTGCACAACAGGCAAGCGCATACGCAATAATAAGGTTTAGCCCACAGCTGGACAATAGTGTCAGATCACTGGCATGGCCAGACCAGCGATAGGGTGTTTCAGTTATCTTCCGACACATTGAACCATCGCGCTATGTCTTCAGCAGCAACCCTTCAACCAGACAGTATGGAAGATTCCAAAGTGGGGCTTCCTGTCACCATCATCACTGGCTTCTTGGGCAGTGGCAAAACCACCCTTCTCAACCACATCTTGTCTAATCAAGAAGGGCTGAAAACTGCCGTTTTGGTGAATGAGTTCGGTGAAATCGGCATCGACAACGAGCTGATCGTCAACATGGACAACAGTGACGACAGCATGATTGAGCTGAGCAACGGCTGCATCTGTTGCACTATTAACAATGATCTCATTGATGCGGTCTATCGCATTCTGGAGCGGCAAGAAAAAATTGACTATCTGGTAGTGGAAACAACGGGCTTGGCCGATCCCTTGCCTGTAGCTCTCACCTTTCTGGGCACTGAACTGCGCGACATGACTCGGCTTGACTCTATCGTGACGCTAGTCGATGCTGCCAACTACAGTCTCGATTTATTTAACAGCGAAGCGGCCCACAGCCAGATTGCCTACGGCGACATTATTTTGCTCAACAAGTCTGATCTGGTTGATGAAGCAGATTTAGACTTGCTAGAAGTTAAGATCCGCGAGGTGAAGGAAGGCGCACGCGTCCTCCGCACCGTTAACTCTCAAGTGCCACTGCCGCTGATTCTGAGTGTGGGCTTGTTTGAGTCAGACCAATATTTTCAGCCCAAGGATGGCAGTCATGAGGGGCATCATCCCGCTCATGACTCTCATGATCACGATCACGACGCGCACGACCACTCAGCCTGTGACCATGATCATGGGCATTGCGAGCATGATCATGATCCCGACAGCCATGCTCACCATGAGCACGATCATCACGACCATGCTCATCACCACTCTGATCACCTTGCCATTGATGGGTTTACGTCGCTCTCGTTTCAGAGCGATCGCCCCTTTGCTATCAAGGCATTTCAGAACTTTCTCGATAACCAGATGCCTGCCAACGTCTTTCGAGCAAAGGGCATCCTCTGGTTTGAGGAGAGCCCCCGACGACATATCTTTCATCTCAGCGGCAAGCGGTTCTCGCTTGACGACAGCGAGTGGAAAGGCACCCGCAAGAACCAATTGGTGTTGATTGGGCAAGGATTAGACCATGATGAGCTGCGATCGCAACTCAATGCGTGCATCTCTAGCAGTTCGCCAAGCCGCGGTATGGGCTTCTCTAAATCGCGCTAATAGCATAAATGACATGAGGTAGCGTTACGCTACCCGGTTTAAGCCAACGCACCCCAATTAAATGCTAAATGTCGTGAGATCCTATTAAGGCAAGGACTCACGGTATTTTTATGCTGCTCTGGATGCGCTTGTTATCAATCTAAACTCCGAAATAACAGGGCTTGCCACGAAGGAGCTTAAACCCTGGCGCAGAAAATTTACAAAAAAGGGCTAGACAATCACCTTAAAAATCTGGTACAAGTGTTCACGACTGGAGTAGTATATCTATATCAGCACACTATGACCCTATGGAAAGCTTAACGAACGTCCAACAGCAACTGTATGACTGGCTGGTTGACTACATTCGAGAAAACCAGCATTCTCCTTCAATTCGCCAAATGATGAAGGCGATGACGCTCAAATCGCCTGCGCCGATTCAGAGTCGCCTTAACCATTTGCGCGAAAAAGGTTATATCGATTGGACGGAGGGCAAGGCTCGAACTATTCGAGTGCTCCATACTCCCGAAAAAGGCATTCCTATATTGGGTGAAGTGTTTGCCGGGGGCGCGCTTGAACCGGTAGTGGATGCACCCGATTTTCTCGATATTTCTGGCGTAGAACTGCGCCCTCAAGACTATGCTCTACGCGTCACCGGCGACAGCATGATCGAAGCCATGATTGCCGATGGCGACATCGTCATTATGCGCCCTGTCCGCGAGCCCGATCGCCTCAAAAACGGCACGATTGTGGCCGCGCGAGTGGAAGGGGCTGGCAACACGTTGAAGTATCTACATCGCCGGGGTAGCAAAGTTATTCTTAAGCCTGCTAATTCTAACTACGACCCCATTGAAGCAACGGCTACTGATGTGCAAATCCAAGGGATGCTGATTGGCGTGTGGCGTGGAATTGGCGGCGGCAAGCGCTAATGCTATTCCAGCTAAATTGAGGGCTGCACCGTTTCCATAAGTCAATTGCTGGCTCTGGGGCTAAGGCTGTCTTACTCCAGTTAAGAGGTAAGGGGGAATACTCCTTGCCTCTTTTTTGCTGTCTCCTTACTGGCATCATGTGAGTCTCCGAATAGGGATAGGATGCCAGCCGCTTAAGCCGCCAAAACCTTATGTATATGTAAATTAATCAAGAAGTTCCATAAAGGGGGTGTCACCCCTCACCCTTTTAATGGCATACTGTGCTTTGTAGATGCACCCTGATGGTGGGGAGAGTTCGCTTCGGCGCTCTCCCTTTTTTTATTCTTTTTTTGCCCTGACTCTACTGGAATGATAGAGCCCACGCGTCTCTCTCCGGCAAGATGTGGTGTAATAACGCTAGCCCAGGCATTTGCCGGGTGATGCTGAGCTGGTATTGCCTCTATGACGATGTCCTATCCCCGCGACCTGATTGGCTATGGTCGCTACACGCCCGATCCGCACTGGCCTGGGGGGGCGCGGCTAGCCGTGCAGTTTGTGATCAACTACGAAGAAGGCAGCGAAAACTGTATTTTGCATGGTGATGCGGCGTCTGAGGCGTTTCTGTCAGAAAGCATCGGGGCGGCTCCGCTCTTGGGTGTTCGGAACATCAACATGGAATCCTTTTATGAGTATGGCAGTCGGGCGGGGTTCTGGCGGCTACATCGGCTATTTACCTCTCGAGGATTGCCCGTCACGGTGTATGGGGTGGCGATGGCGCTCGAGCGAAACCCAGAGGCGATCGCCGCAATGCAAGAAGCCAACTGGGAGATCGCCAGCCACGGCTATCGCTGGATCGACTATCAGTATTTTGGGGAAGAAGCCGAACGCGAGCACATTCGCAACGCCGTAGAGCTGCATACCCGCGTCACGGGCAGCCGACCTCTGGGCTTTTATCAGGGCCGCAATAGCCCCAACACGCGGCGGCTCGTCGTAGAAGAGGGCGGCTTTCTCTATGATGCCGACAGCTATGCCGACGATCTGCCCTACTGGGTGCATGACTACGGCAAACCCCACCTCGTCATTCCCTACACCCTCGACAACAACGACATGCGCTTTGCCACCGCCCAGGGGTTCAATTCTGGGGATCAATTTTTTGCCTACCTGCGTGATGCCTTTGACACGCTCTAAGCCGAAGGAGCTGAGGCTCCCAAGATGATGAGCATTGGGCTGCACTGTCGCCTCGTAGGGCGTCCGGGGCGCACGGCGGCGCTGGCTCGGTTTCTAGATTATGTCCAGCAGCAGAGCCATGTGTGGGTGTGCCGCCGCATT
>JBGTOF010000257.1:0-31545 GCA_041742695.1 Elainellales cyanobacterium
GACTCATTTTGAGTCAAGGCTATTTAGATCAGTCCTATAAAAAGACTGATAGAAGCATAAGGAGACTAAGTTTAAGATTGACTAGTCTTGTGATAGGATTTGCGATCGCCCTTCCTACCCCTATGCCGTGGTGGCAGCCACGACAATTTCGGCTTACAAGATTCCTGTAATCCGACATCATCAAGAATTGCGTTGACGAATGGCTTTGTATCAAGTTAAGACTCAAGAATATCATTTTAAGTCTTATAAAAGGACTTAATAGTCTTAATTTGAGAAGAATTTACTCTTGGTGATTCTCTCGGTTATCAGTTTGAGTGGTTCGAGATAACTGACTTAATGCATAACGCTCCTAAACCTGGGACATGGCACGCTGAATGTTTACAGTCATATCTTTCCAAATCAACTGAGCTGCCGCCTTGCCCCACTCCCTGATTACCGCGTTGCATTACAGCATTATCCTTCTTAGCTATCTCGGCCTGGGATTGGGTTACCTCCCATGCTTGCAAATGAATCGCGCGACCCTGGCGATCACTGCTACTGCCGCCATCCTTGGAGGGGACTTTTAGTTTTATTTGCCGGTCTATTTATCCTTACCCGTAGTCTGCAACAGCTTGACCTGATCTCCTACATTGCCCCCTGGATTACCCAGCCTTTGGCACTGGTTAGCATCACAACGGCCAACCTCATCACAGTCGAAGCCGCCACAGCGCAAGGCTATCCCCTCAATGTGTGGACTCACCTCAAATTTGGCCTGCCGCTAACGCTGCTGCTGCTGGCGATCGCCACTCTATGGATTATCTGGCGCACTCATAATGGGTCATTTCCACCATCCCTATCATCAGCAGCAATGGTCGTGTATCCCACGCCACTTGCAGAGCCCCTGCTTTCGCGGTATTCCTCGTAGAATAAAAAGTTTGCCGCAATGAAAAAAACGGAATAGAACACCGATGAGTGAATTTGTTGCGATTGGCTACACCGACAAATACAAAGCGGATGAAGTATTGCTGAGCTTGCTCCAGCAAGAGCAAGACCACCTAATCGACCTCGAAGATGCCGTCACGGCGATCGCCGATGAAAGTGGCAGCATCCGCGTTCGCCCTTATCACGACCTAGTAAAACCCGGCGATCTCTCCAACGAACTCTGGGGCGGGCTGCTAAGTTCCATTGTCTTCCATCGGACTATCGAAATTGTGGACGACCCTCTCGCTGAAGTGATCGACGACTCATTTTTAGACGCTGCCCAAGCATTTCTTAAACCCAATTCATCAGTTCTTTTCGTGATTCTACGTCGCGTTGACCCAGCCAAAGCACTCGCATCTTTAGAAGAAACCGGCGGCACTATTTTGCGAACTGCGATCGCCGATGAACACCTTTCTTAATCTCATCCAAACTGTGAGTTCAAAAGCGTTATTTCAGTCCTACTAATGCGAGGCTGAAATAACGCTACCGCGTTGCAGACAGCTAAGCGCTGTACCTATCATCTAAACTATGCCTTAACCAATTCCCGCGCTGAGCGCCTTGGAATCTCGTGAGTATAGAAGTCGTGCGCCATTAATGTATTTGGGAAAATGGCCTTTGCTTCCTGCTTTAGATTATCTAGATCGATCGCATTTCCCGGTGCATAGCGTGGGCTAAAGTGCGTCATGATTAACTGCTTCACCCTCGCATTCAGCGCCACCTGCGCTGCCATTGTTGAGGTTGAGTGCAGCCGCTGATAAGCCAATTCTGCATCCTGATGGGCAAAGGTAGCCTCATGCACCAGCACATCCGCATCCTGAGCGAGCTCCACCGCATTATCGCAATAGATCGTGTCTGTGCAATACACAAACCGCCGTCCCACCTGCGGTTCGCCACACAAATCTGTTCCATTCACAATCCGACCGTCCGGCAGCGTTACCGCTTCACCCCGCTTAAGCTGTCCATAAAGCGGTCCTGAGGGAATTCCCAACTTCACTGCGCGCTCCACATCAAACCGTCCAGGTCGGTCGGCCTCTGTCACCCGATAACCAAACGCCGGAACACGGTGGGTTAGCTCTGCACAGGTCACCGAAAATTCCCCATCATTCAGCACCATGCCCGGTGACACCGTATGCACCTTCACTGGGTAAGAAAACCGCAGCTGCGAATAGCGGCCAGACGCCCGCAAATACTCATCTAGCTTGGGTGGCCCATAAATATCAATGCGAGAGGGATTGCCCGCCAACCCACAACTGGCTAGCAGCCCCATCAACCCATAAATGTGGTCGCCGTGCATATGCGTGATAAAAATACGCGTAATCTGGCTAACCTTTAAGTCGCTGCGCAAGAGTTGATGCTGCGTTCCCTCACCGCAATCAAACAGCCATACCTCAGCCCGCTGCGGCAGTCGCAGGGCAATGCTCGACACATTGCGCGATCGCGTCGGCACTCCAGAGCTGGTTCCCAAAAAGGTGATCTGCAAAATTTAAGTTAAAGGGGAGTTTCTTCTCCCCTATCCTGCCACAGAACCTCAGCGATCGCCCTGCTTGTTTCAGCAACTGACCGGGGACTGACCCCGATGCCTTTAGCTACACACGAGTTTCACCGTGGCTAAGGCTTGAGCCATCGACCACCAGCTTTGCAGTTTTGGTGATTGGGCGATCGCCGTCTCAAACTCGGGTGTCTTCGATAGATAAACAAAGATAGGAATCAGGTAAAAATCAGCAAGACTGATCTCACCCTCCAACAAATAAGGGCTGCTCACCGCCAACGCCTCGATCGCTTCTAGCGCAGTTTTCAGCGGTGCGATCGCAGCCTCTACAGCCGCATCATCCGTCTCACCGCCTTGGCTCGGCACAATCAACCGCTGAATCACCACCGCTTGAATCGCAGGCGCATACAGATAGCTATCTACAATCGCCATAATCTGTTGCATTCGAGCCCGAACAAGCGGATCAGATGGGCTAAAGCGTCCATTCATCACGGCAGCATCTAAATAGCTGACGATCGCAGCGGTTTCATAAATCATGTTTCCACCCACATCAACCGTCGGCACCTTACCAAAGGGGTGCTTGGCCAAATAATCGGCAGATTTTGTTTCGCCATTAAAAATATCCACACTTTTGAGTGTGTACTCTACCCCCGCCTCTTCTAACAGCAGTCGCACCGTGCGAACGTAGGTGCTGATCGGCGTTCCATAAACAGTGATTGTCGGCATGGGTGAAGTCGTAAAGTCCAGCTAGATAAGGTATGGATGCAAAGGCAAAGGCATTGGCCATTAGCCCTTCGTATTCTGCCATTAGCCCCGCAAGCTGTCATACCCCCAGCAGAGAGACCCTACCCGTTAGCCACCCTGCCAGGGCAAGCAAGACCCCCATAGAGGTATCTCTAAAGACTGATTTTTCTCTGATTTCGCAGAATATGTGAGCATCCAAACCAGAAATTGAAGCGTCACACCGTAGTATTGTTCCATCAGCAAATAAAGATTCTGGGCAATTCTGTTAAAGCTATTGTGTTTTCCCCAATTTCAGCAGAATGTTCAGAATGTCCCAGCAACATGGAATGGCGTGATTCCAGATTGCAGTTGGGATGTGCATCGCATGTGTAAGTTACGCAAAATTTGTGGTGTAAACACCTAACCTGTGACCTTGAACCAGTCGTTCCATTGCTGAATCTCAGACCTGTTTCAACTTCTACAGAAGGATGATAAACCTAATCACCATACCTCAGGCACTCATGCAGACAGAGATTCTTTGGCCTAGTCTGGCTCAAACCCCCCAAACTCAAACCACCCAATCTCCGGGTTTTATGCAGGCCTTGCCGGTTTGGTTGCCCAACTTAGTAGGGGCGATCGCCATTTTGATCCTCGGCTGGATCCTTGCCGTTGTCATCTCCGCTGCCGTCCGCAGTTTGCTCAAACGCACTGATATTGATAACCGCATCGCGGCAGCGGTCACTGGGCAAAACACTACAAACATCAACACAGAGAAGCTCGCCTCCACAATTGTGTTTTGGGTGATTCTCATCATCGCAATTGTGGCGTTCCTCGATGCCCTCAACTTAAATACCGTATCGCAGCCCCTCAACAACTTCCTCAATCAGATCTTTGCGTATTTGCCGAGGTTAGGCAGTGCTGCCGTTCTAATTGGGGTGGCCTGGCTGCTAGCAACCATCGCTCGGGCTCTGGTCATTCGCATCGCGAACTCATTCAACCTTGATCAGCGGCTGAATCCTGATGATTCTGCCCCAGACGAAAACCAATTTTTACTCAGCGAAACTCTAGGAAATGCCCTCTACTGGTTTATTTTCCTATTCTTCTTGCCCCTTGTGCTAGGCGTGCTAGATCTGCAAGGGCCCCTTCAGCCAGTACAAAATCTCCTCAACAGCTTCCTAGAAGCGTTGCCTCGACTACTCGAAGCAGTCGTGATTGCCGCTGTCGGCTGGTTCATTGCTCGCATTGTGCGTGGCATTGTCACCAACTTGCTATCGGCTGCTGGCGCAGACCGCCTCGGTGCAAAAGTAGGCCTGACTCGAACCACTGGGATGATGTCTCTCTCAGGGCTGTTGGGGACTGTGGTCTATGTGCTGATTCTCATCCCTACGGCGATCGCCGCCCTAGATGCGCTGCGGATTGAGGCCATCTCTGGGCCAGCCAGCGCTATGCTCAGTCAGTTTCTCAGCGCCATTCCACAAATCTTCACCGCAGCGTTGATTCTTGTTCTGGCTTTTTTAATTGGTCAGTTCGTCGCAGAACTTGTCACCAATCTGCTCACAGGCTTGGGCTTCAATAACGTGTTCCGCTGGCTTGGGTTTTCTGACCTGCCCACAGCACCCACCCCGCCCCCGGTTGTTCCACCCACATCCACACAGTTCCCCCCCGATCCAACAGTGCCAATCGATCCCACTGTGCCTCCGACCACGCCAACGTCACAGCTCAGCCGCACTCCGTCTGAAGTGATGGGGATCATTGCAGAAGTAGGCATTATGTTGTTTGCGGTTGTTGCCGCCACCAACATTCTAAATATTGTTGCCCTTACCTCAATTGTGGCTGGTTTGATGGTGGTCTTTGGGCAAGTGCTAGTCGGCGTCGTGATCTTTGCTGTGGGCCTCTTTCTGGCAAACCTAGCCTTCAACTTAATCGCCAGTTCCGGCAATCGCCAATCCCGCATTCTGGCGCAAACCGCCCGCATTGCGGTGATTGCCCTTGTGTCTGCCATGGCGCTTCAGCAAATGGGCATCGCCAACGATATTGTTAACCTGGCATTTGGGTTATTGCTGGGGGCGATCGCCGTTGCCATCGCGTTGGCCTTTGGCCTAGGTGGTCGCGACATCGCCGCAGAGCAAATTCGGGAGTGGTTGTCATCCTTTAAATCACCCCAATAACCATCCCGCATTACCCTAAGCTCAGCTAAAGCCCCTTGTAGGAGAGGTAGCAGATATATCTGTTATATCCGTCACCTCTCCCACAAGGGGCTCAGCATTCTAAATATCGACTGGAACCAATGCTCATCGCAATCAGTCCCGATAGTTAGCCTCCTAAGACAGGCCATTGGTTCTGGAAAAAAATTCCCAGAACTCACCGGAAAACCCTTAACAATCCATGTAAAAACAGGGTGGTCAACATTTTGTTTCGATGAATTGCTCCAATGGTTTGCTAGTTTTTACGGCTAAGCAGGGTATTTTGTTACAGGAGCGATCGCCCTATCCAATCAATAGGGTTGCCACAAGACACAGCTATTTTTCATCAGTTTCGCCGTCTACTACTGTCTACCAACGTTCTACTAAGCATCATGTGAGGGTTTTGTGAGCAGTACAGCAGTCGCCACGCAGGCATCTCAAACCAATCTATTTCGAACCAAGCACCCCAGCAAGAACGCTTGGTGGCTCACATTTTTTATCTGGCTCGTGGCTATTATGCCTGCCCGCGCTACAGATCAGTTGATGTTGCGCGTTGCCATTAAGCAAGACGTCAATCAAGTTCAGGTGGGTGGCTCCACCACAGCCGTACTCAAAAATGCAGAGGGACAAGTTCTCACAGAACTGCAAGCAGGTTCAGCCCTCAATGCCACCGCCGCCGACGGCTCCGTCTCAATTGGTCGCTGGCAAGAAAGCGCTGTATGGTTAGAGCCTCAAGACGACGGCTTCGTGTGGATTGGAGATAAATGGTACCGGGGGCGCACCAAAGTAGTTCCTACAAGTGGCGGCATCACCGCCGTCAACTACGTCGAGCTCGACGAATACCTCTATAGCGTCGTCGGTAGCGAAATGCCGACCAGTTGGCCCTTAGAAGCTCTTAAAGCCCAAGCCGTAACGGCCCGTTCCTACGCCCTCTATCAGCGACAAGGAAGCGCCAACACCGTATTTGATGTGGGTAATACCACCCGTTGGCAGGTCTACCACGGCATTGAGAAAGAAGCCGCCAGCACTCAAGCCGCCGTCCAAGAAACTCGCGGACAGGTGCTGACTCATAACGGTCAAATCATCAACGCCGTGTTCCACTCGTCCTCTGGGGGGCACACGGCCAATGTTGAAGATGTCTGGGTGACTCCCCTGCCTTACCTGCGTGGCGTCCCCGATTATGACCAAGACGGCAATAACCGCTTCCGCTGGACAGAAACCTTTAACTCTGACCAAATGCGTGCGCGGATCACTGACATCGGCAACATTCTTTCCTTCGTACCAGAACGCATGACAGATCATGGCCGCGTCATCACGATGCGCGTTGTGGGCGATGCGGGCGAAAAGCGCCTCTCTGGCGATGAAATTCGCCGCGCGTTGGGGCTGAATAGCACCCTGTTCAATGTCCAAATCCAGGGTGGACAAATTGCTAGTACCGAGGGTGCGGCTCCTCCTAACCAGTTTGTGTTCAATGGGGGAGGCTATGGGCATGGCGTTGGCATGAGCCAGTATGGTGCTAGAGGGCTTGCCGTGCAGGGCTCTAATTACCGCCAGATTTTGTCACACTACTACCAGGGCACTACACTCGCCCGCATCCGCGTGGAGTAACGCCAATTAGGATTCCGCCTTCACTCTAGGTTAGTAACATTAGTTCGGGTTAAGACGGGTTTTGATGCACTGCGCGACGCGCAGTGCATGTCAAAGGTTTGAGCTTATCCCAAACTTAAATTCAATAGATTAAGGTGCAATGTATGATATGCATTGCACCTTTTCTGGTTAGGTGAACGGCGCACCATCAATCAGCGGGCTACCCTTCTGTCGGGAGGCGAGTCGAGCCTTACCTGCCGCCGCCCATTCTTGCAACAGCTGAATTTGGTCTTGAGCTGTGCGTGCTAAGGGCACAATCTGGCTAGCGGCTTCTAGTACATCGTCGGTGGTAAAGTCACGATTTTGGCTATAGCCAATATGCATCGCTTCCACTAAGATTTGCTCAATTTCTGCCCCAGAAAATTCAGGGGTTTCATAGGCTAGCCGCTCTAAGTCATAGCTGCGGAGATTATGCGGGCGCAGGCGCCCCAAGTGAACCGCAAAGATATCTTGTCGCTCGTCTTGACTAGGCAGCCCGACAAAAAAGATTTCATCAAATCGGCCGCGCCGCAACAATTCAGGTGGAAGCGCCTGAATATTGTTGGCTGTTGCTACGATAAATACCGGTGAGGCTTTCTCCGCCATCCACGTCACAAACGTGCCAAATACGCGACTGGTTGTGCCCGAATCTCCACGTCCATCCAGTCCGGCAAAGGCTTTATCAATTTCGTCGATCCATAAAATGCAAGGGGCCAGCGCCTCTGCCACTTGAACCATTTGGCGGGTGCGTGATTCTGATTCACCGACTAACCCGGCAAACAGCCGCCCTACGTCTAGGCGCAGCAGCGGTAGGTGCCAATGGTGGGCGATCGCCTTTGCCGTTAACGACTTGCCCGTTCCCTGAATGCCCACGAGCAGCAGTCCCCGAGGGTAGGGAAGCCCATACTGTCGCGCCCGCTCTGAGAACGAACTGCCACGCCGCAACAGCCAATCCTTCAAATTATCGAGACCGCCAATATCCGCAATCCGCTCCGTTGCTGGGTAAAAGTCTAAAATTTGGGTTCGACGAATTGTCTGGCGCTTTTCCTCCAAAATCAGCTCTACATCATCGAGTTGAAGCACGCCGCGCGTGGCGATCGCCCGGGCCAGCACCCGCCGAATTCGCTCCATTGAAAGTCCCTTACAAGCGCGCACCAGCTCATCTACCGCGCTTTGTTCAAGAGTCGTTCCCGTCGCCTCCATCAGTCGCTGTAGCTCAACCCCAATTTCAGCAAAGTCCGGCAGCGGAAAATCCAGCACTGTCATCACATCGCTCAGGTCATCGGGAATCGTCACCTGGGTAGAAAGAATCACAATATTCTTGGGCTGAGCCTTGAGCACCCGCGCTAAATTTTTGAGCTTGCGGGCGATCGCCACATCCTCCAAAAATCGATGAAAATCTCGCATCACAAATACTGCCGCTGCCGACACCGGCAGCTTTTCCACCAGTTCTAGCGCCTGCAGGGGGTTACGTTTACCTATCCCCTGATCTGTCGGATTTCCCTGATAGCCCTCTACAAAGTCCCACACATAAACGGTTCGATTGCTCTGAGATGCAGAACGGGCGATCGCCACTTCCACCCGTTCCTCTTCTCGCGTTGGCACATAAATTAAGGGATATCTTGCCCGCAGCAGCAATTCAAATTCCGCTTGAAAACCCATAACTATTCCCTACGTTGCTGCCCGTGGCATCACTCTGGCATAATTTTGGAGCAATAGCGATGGTCTTTGAGCAGAGAGCCCAGCCTACTCTCTCATCAGCCTATTCCCAGAGACATGGCCACACACACTACTCCCGGAGTTGCCGCTTCAACTCTGCCAGCGACGCCCACCGATCATCCACCGTCTCCGTCACAGACCATTCAGATGTCGCTTCGTCTGCTAACGTAATCCCATTACAGGCTGCATCACAGAGCTTCCGAGCCGGAATCTCCAGGCACAGCTGTTCGTATAACCATAATTCTGGATGAAACATACCTTGAGGCGGCAACACCTCTACTAACTCATCGTAAGCCACCTCACGTTCGGTCAGGCCATCATCCAAAAAGTCTGGCTCTTCTAGCCAAATCATTTCAGAAACCTGCACCACGAGCTTGTGGTTATAATGCCGCAGGCAGCGATCGCACACTAGGGTCGTAATCGTTTCCGCTGTTCCTTCCACTTCCAGATAGCTGCCACAGTGCGTAACCTTCACTGTCCCTTGAACCGGAGTCAGCGTTTCTAAACCCGGAAGGTGCGCCTCAATCTCAACCATCTCAGACCGTTCATGCGCCCGCAGCAAACGAGGAATATGAATTGCACTCATGCCGCACTCCCCTCCTCAAACAACCCACAGATCTAATCAGCAGTTATCAGGCGACAGACTACCAAGCGGCGATCGGGCTCTTGCCCACGGCTCTCCGTTTTCAGCCCATCATACTCTTTCAAGAAATTATGAACCTGTCGCCGTTCCGCCGATGACAGCGACAAAATCTCATACTCTTCCCCAGTCTCTATCACCTGCTGCGCCGCTGCCGTTGCAATCTCTTGCAGCTCTGCCCGTCGCTGCATCCGATAGCCATTCAGCTCAATCGTATAGGGCTGCTGCTCTGCTGACGACTTACCCAAGTTCAGCGTCGTGTTGAGCAAATATTGAATCGCATCCAACACCTGCCCGCGCTCACCCACCAATGCCTGAGCCTGCTCCAGCGAAAGCTCTCCCGCGTTCACCTCTAGCCAGCAGCTATCATCCCCTTCAACAGTCGAAGCTCCACCACTCACAGGCGCACTCAGGCTCGACAAACTCAGCAACTGCTCTAGCCAAGCTTCTCCCTGTTGAACGTGATGTCCTTGCTCGCTCATAATCGTGTATGACTCAATCGGCTTAATCAATCGCTGCTCGACGATGCCTTCTTTTTACGGCCTGGCTCAAACGGCAACGCATTCCGCCCATCATCCCCAGCTGGCGCTGGCTTGGCCCTGCCTTCTTCCTCAGCTACAATCTTTTGCAGATTTTCGGGCAGAGGCTCCCGAGACAAAATGAAGGTTTGCAGCGTCTGAAAAACGTTCGCCACTACCATATACATCAAGACTCCAGCAGGGAGTGGAAAGAAGAGAAACATCCCTGAGAACAGAATTGGCGTGAACTTGTTGATGGCTGCCTGTTGTGGATTAGACCCCGCCCCTTGACCCGACAACAACTGGTTGAGATACAGGCTCAGACCAAAGAACAGCACCATGCCCACAATGTCATAGTTAATCACACCTGTTTCTTTGTCGATTGCGCCCACCCGACCCAAGGCATTGATAAATAAGAATCCTTTATTAGCGGCTAAACCAGGAACAGTAGCCTGAAGCGTCACTTCACCCGGCTGCAGCGCCTCAATCGTTCCATCATCCGTCACCCGAACTCGGTCTTCTCCCTTTGTCACCGTCCAGACTGGCTGAATATCGGAGTCAGGATAATCATTGACCAACTCACGCAAAGGTCGGCCCGAAACCGTTTGCAGATCAATTCGAGTCTTTTCGCCGACGGCAAGGCGATTTCCTCCGGGCAATACGGCAGTGATGGGCACATGCACCGTATCAGCCACATAAATATTTTGCGGTTTAGTGGTAAATGCCTGAGGTTGAATTTGCTCTACCTGCTCCTGAGGCAGCACTTGCAGGTTGATGTTGTAGGGCACGTTCGAAAACGGCGACCCCCGCAACGTAGCAAACAGCGCAAATAGAATCGGCATTTGCACCACCAACGGCAAACAGCCCGCCAATGGATTGCCAAACTCCTTGTAGACTTTCCCCATCTCTTCCTGCTGCTTAGCAGGATCTTCTTTATAACGCTCCTGAATTTCCTTCATGCGCTTTTGCATCACAGGCTGCACTACCCGCATCTTTCGCATGCTGCGGATTTGCCCCGCACTGAGGGGATAGAGCGCAAACCGGATGACCAGCGTTAGCGCCACGATAGCCAGACCATAGCTCGGCACAATCCCATAGAAAAAATCTAGGATTGGCAGCATCACATTGTTGGAGAGAAAACTAATACCAAAGTCCATGTGGTCTATATCTACCTATCTGCGCTGGTTTGCTGATGTAAAGCCTGTGACACTCAGACGGGCTATAAAACGCCCGACCCCATTAAACCCTAGATTCAAAGCTATTTGCTACGTGCGTGGGCCAATCTAGCCCTAATTGCAAGCGTCATAATAGCGTGCCAAGTCTGATGCTCAATCGTGGTCACCTACCCAAAGTATAGTTGAACCCTGCCTGGACGCACGTGAGTACTAACGCACCATTAGTTCGCAAAAGCTTTGTTCGAAATCCAGACTTGGCAGGTATTACCCGCCAAATGGTGAACCCGCCTCAACTTCTACTGTATCTAACAGTAGCGAGTTATAGCCGAGGGAGTATCACTAGAATCTCGCCAAAAAGAATAATTGACAGTTCCCCATACTGCTACGGAGAACGGAGACGCACCAGACGTAAGGCTAAGAGCGGATCAATCAGTAAAATTTTGGCTGATCATCAAGTAGGCCAAGCCTCTCGGTCAACTTAGCTCGCTTCACTCGAATCTAGTAGATGCGTTAGCGTTTGGAGCCGCACTTCAGCCCTACTGAGCAGAGGCAGAACGAGAAGTTGTCCCAATTTTGTCATTGATGTAATCAGCGACATTGCGGAAATTGGGCATGGCCCGCAACTCTAGTCGGCTACCGTCCGTGAGGATCAGCACCATATCGCCCCAAATGCCGAGACCCCGAGGTACCGTCACAACTTGACGAATTTCACTATAGATAATGTCAGAGCGATCGCGCCCCATCCAACCGCCTGTGACCGAGATTCGGCGACTCGTAATGCGATAGCGCAGCCAGATTGCACGGGCGATCGCCCCTACCGTAAGTGGCAGGCAAATTACCGTAAACCCCAGCAAAATATTGAAGATTAAATCTCCAATGTGGGGACCGCCTTCATAGTACACATCTTCCCGAATGCCCATGGCACACCTCTGCATCTGTCAGCAATTGCTTTAATTCTTGCAGAAATTCGGCGTAATCGCACTCAACTGCAGTGGGGTGAACAACCACAACCACCAACCAACCTGGGCTAATGCACGGTAAGAGCGATCGCACAATCGCCCAAATCTGCCGCTTGATGCGATTTCGCACCACGGCCCGCTTACTCACCTTCTGACTGATAGAAATACCAACTCGGGTGGGTGCAACCAGCGCTAGATCGGACGAAGACGGTTTGACTCGAAATGCCCGCAGGGTGAGACTGGCTCCTTTATGCCGACGCCCCCGACGATATACCAATGCAAACTCATCTCGATGCGTTAGCCGATGGTCTTTAGGCAAAGTCATTAACGTTTCAGAATAGCCATAGACTGCCGCACAACACATAGGCCTGACCACGTGCTCAACCTAAGGCAAACGACGGAGAACATTCTAGACTTGCCCGTAGTTGACAACGCCATCCAAGCCAGACAACCCCCCTATGCTTTTTGAGCGATCGCCCCAGCATCAACCAGTTAGCCCAAGAGCCTCTAGCATCAGCCATGCACCCTAGCCTCAACGGGTCAGACTCGAAAGTCAAAACCGCTGCAGTCAATTCCACCCATCACGCATTCAATTCAACAAGATGACGCAGGTCAACCGGATACAGACAAACGAGCCCGACCCTTACTACGGCGAGCACGAATCACCCGACGCCCCGTATACGTCCGCATCCGCGCGCGAAACCCAGATACCCGTCTCCGTTTGCGGGATGTACCGCCTAACGTTCGCTTTGTCATAACCTCTCCAAATCTCTACTAAACAGACAAAAATGAGTTAGCTGCAAAAAAATGCCACAGTTTATCACTGTAGCATTTTTATCCATCAGATACCGTGCGCCATAGTAATTCTAGGACATCACCTAAACCGACCGCATCTCTTAATTCTCGACATTGCAGCGGTTCAGCGTCTATCGGGGATGATTACGGACGCCCGATATCAATAATCCACGTGCCTAGATAGCGTCGCAGAGGCAAATCATCGGATGAGCGCGTCAGCGCGTTGAAATAGTATGTTCCACCATTGCGGGGATTTCGCACATTAGAGAACACAATCTCTACATCCTGATTGGGTTGTACCACCTCAACCGGATACAGCTTAATCTCCCGAGCTTCTTGATCCCACACCACTTCATCTAGCGGCACAGACTCACCATTCACCCGCACTTCCATCCGATTGGTGTTGAAGCGCCCGGTATAGTAATCGGGATAAGTCACCGTAAATTCCATGACGGCGCGGTTCATTTTGCGGCGCGAGATGTTGAGGCGATAGCGATCAAACGCATGGGGGCGACCATTAAAATCGAGGCGATAGCTCAGCAGATTTTCCCGATCAACGCCACTAAAAATAGTTAAGCCAGAGCTTCCCTGTGCCAGGGTGCTTAGTGGTGCGCCAATTGCGATACAGGCGGCGATCGCCATAGCAGGAATGAGTCGTTTTACTTGTGCGTTAGAAATCATAGCCTTAGGGTGCGTTACTCATAACAGGTTGTGGATGGCCTAACAGCAACCCAAATCGTTGCCTACCATCAACTCAATACTGACTTTAGCAGCATCAATGTCGATTGTGTGTTTGGGCGCTTGTAGCCAGTACGAGATGACGAGACAAGCCGTTTAATTGTGCCCGATTCTACAGTGTATTCTGCTAATGCTTTTTAGATACCAAGAAAAGACAGTCGCACTCTAGCCACAAAAATTGCAAACGCTTAGGTGCTGGTTGAAACAGCTGTAAACCCAACGCTATTTGCCTCTCCCGTTATGCTGAAGGGAGTTCCCTATCTTCAACACATCATGACTCAACCGCGCAACCCTTGGTGGGATCCGGGACGCTTTGTCAAAACGCTGTCATTCTTTGGCGCAGTGCCATTTCTCAGCGAACAAGAATGGTTTCAAACTCTGATGGGCAGCCGCACTCACCCTACTGTGGCTCTCGCCAACCGTCCTCAGCCCAATCTTCAACCGATGCATAACACGCCCCATCTGTTAGTTGACTTTGCGAAGCCAACCCCGGAGATTGCCGAAATGTGGGGCGCGCTGGACGATGTCGTGATGGGGGGCATCAGCGAGAGCAACTTGCGCTTAGTAGATGGGGCTGGGGTTTTTGGAGGGGTCGTCTCTACCGCCAATTCAGGTGGGTTTGCGTCGGTGCGATCGCGCAATATTCAGCCCCCGCTTGACCTGTCAGGCTACACCGGCATGGAGTTGCGGCTTAAGGGTGACGGGCAACGCTACAAGTTTTTCGTGCGCACAGAAACTAAATGGGATAGCTTGGCCCACTGCTATTCCTTTGATACCACTGCCGATGAATGGATGACGATTCAAATGCCATTTATCGACTTTGTAGCAGTGTTTCGGGCCCGCACCGTAAGCGATCGCCCCATTGATCCAAGCCACGTCGTCGCATTTCAACTGATGCTCAGCAAATTTGAGTATGATGGGGCGTTGAATCCCCATTTTGCACCCGGTACATTTCACCTGCACATTGCAGCCATTGGCGTGTACTAGCGTGATGTAGAGTTGCTGCTGTTGCCTCTCGGTTTGAGCCCATGAACCCGATTTTGTTTGTCGCCGCGTTAATTATCACCTTCTTGGTCTTTACCTGGCTGGTAAGCGTAGCGCGAGCAACCCTAAGCTTAGCGATCACCGTTGCAATTCTCGTATTTCTACTCCAAATTCTGCTGGGAGTAGGGCCAGGAGATGTGTGGCAACAAGTTTTAGCACTATGGAACGGCATCCTGAGTTTTTTCCAAGGCATCTTTTGACACGCCCACTGTAGGTCTAAGCACCCTTCTCTGCCTTCATTCGGTATAGCATCAGCATTTGACGCAGCGCATCCGCAACACCCCTAGGCATTGGCCTTCTACCTAAACCTTAGTTTCCCCCTTATGACCTCCTACGATTGGATTGTTGTCGGCGCAGGATTGGCAGGCACCGCCGTTAGTTATGAGCTAGCCAAGGCCGGATTCTCTGTCCTGCTGCTCGATCAATCGGTAGATCCGCCCAATGCCACGCGTTATAGCTATGCGGGCATCGCCTATTGGTCAGGCAAAACGCCGCTCAACCAAACCCTATGCCGTGAAACTAAAGCGCTTTATCCGACTCTGGCAAACGAACTGGAGCAGGCTATTGAGTTTCGCGAGCTAGACTTGCTGATGGCGATCGCTCCCGAGCAAGATCCCCAGGCGATCGCCCCAGCCTATGCTGATTGTCTCGACATCCCCCAACTCATCAGCGCCGCCGCCGCCGCAGACCTAGAGCCATTGCTGAATCCAGGGGCGATCGCCGCAGCCCTTCAGGTTAAGCACGGCCATGTCAATCCAGCGCTCCTAGTCAACGCCTACCGTCAGGCATTTTTACGCCAGGGCGGCACCTGGCAAACAGGCCGCGTGACCGGATTAATGGTAGCACCTGACAGAAAATCTCACATTACCGGCATCACCACCGCCACAGACACCTACAGCGCAGACCAAGTCTTAATTGCAGCCGGAGGGTGGAGCCGTCCCCTGCTTAAAACAGTGGGCATCTCTGTTCCCGTCTACTTCACCCAGGCAGAGCTAATCGAAACACCGCCCTTAGAAGACATCACCCTTCAAACCCTCGTCATACCCGCAGTGCTTCAGCGCTTCCAGATGGAAGCAACCGCTGCCGATCCGACCCATGCGCCCCTATGGGACAACCCAGCCCAAGAGGTAATGGAGCCAATTTTGGACATAGGGGCAATTCAGTTTTGCAACGGACAGATCCGCATCGGGCAAATTAGCCGCACCAGCAGCAGCCTGAATCCACTGGTCGATGCAGCCACCAGTGAAGCCAAGCTGCGGGCAGCCGTGGGGCACTGGTTACCCCGTCTGGCAGACGTGCCCGGTCAGTGGTGCTGCTGCCCCGTAGCCTTTAGCGGCGACGCGCTCCCGTTGGTTGGCCCAATTCCCAACACAAAAGGGCTGCAACTTTTTTCTGGGTTCAGCAATCCCTTTGTGTTGTTGCCGCCCATCGCACGTCGCTTTGCGGCTGCCCAGACCGGCAAGCCAGACGATCTGCTGTCCCAAATGGCTGCCGAACGGTTTACCGAGTCTTGAGTTGCCGCCTAGTCGCAAGATTTCTGCCAGGACGGATTAGACCCAAACCTATTGCAAGAGTTCACGCTTAACGCCAACGACTCCTGCAGCCTCCAATGCGGCAGCAGCCCGCAAGATAGTTGCTTCTTGGTAGGGCGCAGCAATCAGCTGCACGCCCAGGGGCAATCCATTCGGCTGCTGCACAGGCACCGAGAGAATCGGCAACCCAATAAAAGACAAAGGCTGTGTGTAGAGTCCCAAATTTGGGCGCATCAGTACCTCAGTCCCATCAATTTCCATTGTTTGTTGACCTAAGAGCGGCGCCACGCAGGGCAATGTCGGTGCGAGGATGAGATCTACCGTTTCAAATAGCGATCGCACCTGATCGCGATACCACCGGCGAAATCGCTGAGCTTGCACATACCAAGACGACGGGATCAGCGCCCCCGAGAGAAAGCGATCGCGCGTAGCCGGGTCAAAATCTTGGGGACGCCGCTTTAGGTTTTCCAAATGCAAATTGCTGCCCTCGCTGTTGGTAATCACATAGGCCGCAGCACGGGCGCGATGCGCTTCGGGAATGGTCACCGTTTGCGAAACACCCAACGCCTTCGCCACCTGTTCCACTGCTGCAAATACCTCAGGCTGCCCGCCCGTGGCAAAGTGTCCATCGGCCATGGCAATCCGCAACCCCTCACTCCCCAACGACAACAGAGGTGTGCAGGGTTCAGGCATTCGCTGGGTGCAAACCGGGTCACGGGGATCATGGCCCTGCATGGCATCGAAGCTGAGGGCAATATCCCGCACAGAGCGCGCAAACGGCCCCACATGGTCAAAACTGCTGGCAAACAGCGCCGCCCCAGCCCGCGACAAACGTCCATAGGTAGGCTTTAGCCCAAAGAGTCCGCACATCGAAGCAGGCACCCGAATCGATCCATTCGTATCTGACCCCAGCGTTAGCGGCACCAAACCTCCTGCGACCGCGGATGCCGAGCCTCCTGACGACCCGCCCGCCATGCGAGTCAGATCATGCGGGTTGTGCGTATCCCCATAGTGGCTATTTTCTGTCACAAAGCCATAGGCATACTCATCCATATTGAGCGCCCCCACTAAAATAGCTCCGGCATGTTTTAGTGCAGCGACCCCGGCAGCATCCTGCAGCGCGGGCGGGTGTTCCCGATTGATTTTGGAGCCCGCGAGCGTGACCACTCCCTCAATATCAAACAGGTTTTTAACCGCAAAGGGTACCCCTGCCAGTGGGCCAGCCTGTTCTCCGGCGGCGATCGCCCCATCCACTGCTGCGGCATCCACTAACGCTCGCTCTTCCAGCACCTCCGTAAACGCATTGAGCCGAGAATTTTGCGTCTTTATCCGCTCTAGAGCGGCGGCAACCACAGCTTGAGCAGTGGTTTGCTGAGTGCTAACAGCCTGGGCGATCGCCCAAGCCTCAGCGGCGGCATCCAACGGGGTCACAGAGTCAACGGTCATAGGAGTTGCGCGATTAAATGGGACAAAGGTATGGACTGTGGCAAGCCATGCAGGTTTAGCTGAGGTGAGATCAACTTACGGCTCAAACACGGGAGCCGCTTCAATCTCTGGAGGAATAGAAAACTCTAGCACCAACTGGGCAATGGCCGCTGTTCGCTGCATATTCGCGACGACTTCATCGCGATAAGCGGGAGCGATCGCCAACCCAATCATCGCGGCTGTCTGATCGACATAGGCCCCATAATCTACAGAACGTTCTGGTGAAGTTGGGTTGGAATCCTGATGGGGCGCGATCGCCCCGTGCGGCTGGTCGGCTGGCTTCTCTGCTGGCGTCATACGGCGAACCCTTTAAGATGTGTCTGTTCTGGCGATCGCGCCAGTTAAAACGCCCCAAGTGTATAACCCTCAAACCCCCAACGCAACTCTC
The DNA here is from genome assembly GCA_041742695.1 of Elainellales cyanobacterium. Classification (GTDB taxonomy): domain Bacteria; phylum Cyanobacteriota; class Cyanobacteriia; order Elainellales; family Elainellaceae; genus Kaiparowitsia. The sequence continues at coordinate 17,975 of JBGTOF010000257.1, forward strand.
TCAGCTAAATTCGCCAACCGTCTCTACATACACTCATTCAGCTAAGGCAGCCAGCTAATGCGGCTAATCAATCTGAACAAGGGCCAGTCACTTTCTCGGGCAAGCGCTAAAACTTTTGAGATCCCGTGTGTGGCAGAGGGCTGAAACCCGAATTCTACTGTTGCCGCTCAACGACTGTTTAGAGTGATACTCGGAGTGTTGCTACGCAGAACTAGCCAAAACTTGAGAGATTGTTATTAATTAGACGTTTCAGAGCGTAGCTAGAGTAGGATTTACTCGTACAGGAAAAAATTTACTGAGTAGTATTCAGGAGTGAGCTTATGTACTCCAGACCACAGAACATAGACGCGCTGGTTAACCAGGGCTATGCCGTAGATATGGGCAAATATCTCAGCCGTGGATGGGAGCTTTTCCAGAAAAATATAGGTGGTTTCATCGGATTTACCCTAGTCCTTGCTGCATTGGCTATTGTCGTTGGGGTGTTGCCTGAGCGCTTAGACTTTTTAGGAACCCTGGTTATGCTGGTGCTCAGCGGGCCTCTTGCTGCAGGTTGGTACTATGTCGCATTTAGGCTGATCAAACAGCAAGTCCCCACGTTTAACGACTTCTTTTTAGGGTTTAACAACTTTCTCCCACTGTTTTTGGCAAACTTATTAGTAAACATTTTTGTAGCTATTGGGATGGTGTTGCTGATTGTACCTGGGGTTTTTCTAGTCGTGGCCTATATGTTTACGATTCCTCTCATTGTGGATCGTCGATTTGATTTTTGGGCTGCGATGGAAACAAGCCGCAAGCTTATCACTAGACAATGGTTTGCAATATTCGTTTTTGTACTTGTGCTTGTATTAATCAACGTTGTAGGAGTGCTGCTCCTGGGTGTAGGGCTATTTGTTACCATTCCTCTTACCTCCTGTGCAGTTGCTGCCGCCTATGAAGACATTGTGGGGCTATCGACGGGTGGCTCAGCCGATGAGATGCTGGTGAGCGATCGCCTGTAGGGGCATCCCCAAGACCAAGACGCCTAATACGCTTTAAACTACAGAGAGGGTGACGCTGGCTAATAGCAGAAGGCGATCGCCCTCTTTGTTTTATCGATGTCTTGGTCAGTGCAGGTTCGCCAATGCGGTCAAAACGTGCCTATATTTTATTCAGCCTGATCATAGCTAGCGCTTTGTACAGCGCTAGCTATGCAACGCTAGACTCCCAATTTTTGCTTAAAAGCCTGACGGTGCTGCTTCCCATACAGGTTGGGGCCTGCATTTATTTGGTTTATGCCTACTGGACAGGTAAGCTGACCCGTAAGAATTAGGAGTTAGGACTTCAGAAAATCCTGGCAAAACCTAATCGCCCACTTCCCATACGCCCTCTCCATCTAGCCCTCATCCGGCAATCCGCCCCAAATCTTTTCGTCTGAATCAACTTATCCTTCCGCTTTAATGACCCTTAGCCCCGACGCCACACAATCCGCACCCTCAAACGCACCCGACACCATCACCCTCGACGTTAGCGGCATGAAATGTGCAGGCTGTGTGCGAGCAGTAGAAACGCAGTTGTTAAAGCAGCCAGGCGTGAAGTCTGCCACAGTAAATTTGATGACCGAGGCCGCGCTGGTAGAGATTGAGGCGGCGTCGCTTGATGCAGAAAACTTGGCGATCGCCCTGACTGACATTGGTTTTCCGTCTCAACCGCGTTGGGTTCCGGGAGATGGCAGCGCGGCAGACGCAAAGCGACTTGACCTAGCCGAACGACAGCAGCAAGAAACCCAGCGGCGACAACGGCAACTGGCGATCGCCATCCTTCTCCTCGTCTTCTCTGCCATCGGGCACCTCAGTCTATTTGGACTGGTGATCCCCGGGCTGAGCAACATCTGGGTGCATGGGGCGTTGGCCACGCTGACGCTGCTGTTCCCCGGTCGCAGCATTATTGTAGATGGCACCCGAGGGCTGCTGCGCGGCATGCCTAATATGAACACGCTGGTGGGGTTGGGCACTGTCACCGCCTATGCCACCAGCGTCGTCGCACTGCTCGTGCCCCGCCTAGGCTGGGAGTGCTTTTTTGACGAGCCCGTGATGCTGATCAGCTTCATTTTGCTGGGTCGCACCTTAGAGCAGCAGGCGCGCAGCCGGGCGATCGCCTCCCTGCAATCGCTCGTCGCGTTGCAACCCACCCTGGCCCGGCTAATTGCCAAACCGTCCGCCGATCAGACTGGGGTAGAAATTCCGGCAGAGCGCGTCAAAGTGGGGGAGTGGCTGCGAGTGCTGCCCGGCGAAAAAATTCCCGTTGACGGTGAGGTGGTGGATGGGCAAACCACCGTTAATGAATCAATGCTGACGGGCGAGTCGACGCCAGTGCTCAAGCAGCCAGGAGACCTCGTGGCCGCAGGAACGCTCAATCAATCGGGGGCGATCGCCCTCAAAGCCACCCGCACAGGGCAAGACACCACCCTCTCCCATATCATCGCGCTGGTAGAAACCGCACAAACTCGCAAAGCCCCGATCCAGGGCATTGCCGACGCCATTGCGGGATACTTCACCTACGGCATGATGGCGATCGCCCTACTCACGTTTCTCTTTTGGTACTTTGTCGGCCTGCCCCTTTGGCATGAGGCCATCGCCGCTCATTGGGTCAGCTCTGCCAGCGCAGCCACCATCCATCATCACGGCATGACTGGAATGCCCGCCCCCCCCACAGAGAGCCTGCTCCAGAGTCCCCTGGTGTTGAGTTTAAAGCTGGCGATCGCCACCTTAGTCGTGGCGTGTCCCTGCGCACTGGGTTTAGCGACACCCACGGCACTGTTGGTAGGCTCTAGTCTAGGGGCAGAGCAAGGCTTGCTGATTCGCGGTGGCGATGTGCTAGAAACGATGCACCGCGTTGACACAGTTGTGTTTGATAAAACCGGAACCCTGACCAGCGGACACCCCACCGTCATGGAGGTGCAGGCGCTAACCGCCCTCTCCTCCGACGCGCTTCTGCAGTTTGCCGCCAGCGTCGAAAGCGGAACTCAACATCCCTTAGCTCAGGCCATCCGCAGTGCTGCTACCCTGCGATCGCTCGACCTTTTGCCCGCGCAACAGTTCCATACCGAGGCGGGACAGGGCGTGTCGGCGCTGATTCAGGGGCAGCGGGTGCGCGTAGGCACCGAAGACTGGCTAGCTCAACAGGGCGTCACCATTCTTCCAGAAACGCAAAGTCAGGCAACGGCGATCGCCCAATCTGGCAGCACCGTTATTTATGTGTCAATAGATCACGAACTGGTGGGGTTGCTTGCTATTGTCGATGCCATTCGCTCCGATGCAGCCGCTACGATCACAGCCTTGCAAGAGATGAACCTAACGGTGCAGGTGTTGACGGGCGATCGCCCCACCAGCGCCACGGCGATCGCCCAGCAATTGGGGCTATCTCTCGAACAAGTGCAGGCCAGCATGACTCCCAAAGGCAAAGTCGATGCGATCGCTCAACTTCAGCAGCAGGGGCACCAGGTTGTGATGGTTGGGGATGGCATTAACGACGCGCCCGCCTTGGCTCAAGCCGATGCAAGCATCGCGCTGCACTCTGGCACCGATGCCGCGATGGATGCCTCCGATATTGTGCTGATGGGCGATCGCCTCTCCGATACCGTCAAAGCCATCCGCCTGAGCCGCGCCACCTTCAATAAAATTCGCCAAAATCTATTCTGGGCTTTGGCCTACAATGTGGTCAGCTTACCTATCGCGGCAGGCGTGCTGCTGCCCGCGTTTGGCATTATGCTGAGCCCCTCCAGCGCCGGAGCACTCATGGCATTGAGTTCTGTCAGTGTCGTATCAAATTCGCTACTATTGCGTAAAACTGCTGCCAACCTGGGCATAGTAAACCAGAGTTAGTGGTTCAGGGTGCATCTGTTTAGTGTAGGCGTATCCTGTTTAGTGCGATTGCGACAGGCAATTGATCGATGCGATCGCCATCCTTAGGCATGTGTCGGATATTCATCCAATACGGATGCAGAGGTCTCTTAAACCGCTAAACTAGCGAGGGGTCTTTTGCAATCTCCAAGTTCCTGTTCATGTCAGGATCGTAGTCACTAAGCTGTGACATCCATTCGCAAGTGAGTACTCTAAGTCTGTCTGCATATACGCCAAACCAAAAGCCAATGCCGGAGTTAGCAGCCTCCAGCAGAGCATTGAAGAGGGCTTTTTTGACTATTGATTACGCAGCCTTCTTTAACCGTTTCTCGTCACTGCTGTTTACACTGACCTGTTTGTAATTCTGGGTTAACTGACGAATGACAGAACCTCGTCACCATCATTTACTCATCGTAGAAGATAACAAAGGCCGTCGAGAATACATTCTTGACAGTCCTGTGTATTCTATTGGCAGAGATCCAAAATGCGATATTCGCTTAGTATCCCAATTTGTATCGCGCCGCCATGCCACGCTCGTGCAGCTGCCTCACGAAGACGGCAGCTACTACTACCGCATTGTGGACGGCAACCTCAAAGGCAAGCCCAGCGCTAATGGATTGCTGATTAACGGGCGCAAACTACAAGCCCACGATTTGCAAGACGAAGACAAAATTGTGTTTGGCCCCCAAGTCTACGCGGTCTACTACTTGCTAAAGCGCGACGCTATTTCTACGGTGCCGCCTGATGAATTCGACATCACCCTGATCAGCCCTAACATGGTGGGCGATCCCGAGGATGAAGACGGCGATGACGAGGATGACGATGACGATGACCTAGACAATCCCCGTCCTACGAAACTGGCAGGCCCACCTCACGGAGAGGCCAAGGAATATGAGGAAATGGAAAGCCTCAACGACTTGAACTAACGATTCACCGCATCGTGACATTTTTGGCGTTGCTGAATCAGTCTATGAAACAGTTTCTGAAAGCCTTGTGGCTCTGTCCCCAATCCGGCGAAACCATAGCGTCATTCAGCAACGCCACATTTTTTAGGCGGTCTCTCTAGGAAAGCCCGCCTAAAAAATGCCTGTCGGCCATCGATAGCGGTAAAGCTGAAAGCTCATTCAGGAAAACAATTGGGAAAGGTAACGTCTTAATCAGAGCAGCGATCGCTTGACTCCACCTCCGAGCCAGCGGATGCATCAGTTGATGCGTCATAAGCACAAGACTGTGCATGATGCCCTGCGGTCAAAGGTACTGGGTCATAGCCACCTGGATGTAGCGGATGGCACCGCGCTAACCGCTGAGCAGCCAGCCATCCCCCCTTGATACTGCCGTATCGAGCGATCGCCTCGATTGCATATTGAGAGCACGTCGGCTGAAAGCGGCACACAGGCGGAAATAACGGCGAGATCGCCATCCGATAGACGCGAATTAAACCAATCAGCAATTGTTTCATGCAGCGCAGCGCTCCAATTTACCGTAGCGTTGGCAACCCCATCAAATTCACAGCTTCAAAGTCTGGACAGTCAATTGCCTCCTCTGACAATGCCCGATTGGGATGCACCGTACACTTCAAATGATAATCCCCGGTAAAAAATCGACACTCTGAGCAGGGGACACGGTGCATCTGCTGCGCTTGGCTCACGCCATCCCGCATTGCAGACCACAAATTCCAGCCAAGCAAGCCCATAAATGCCCAAGCGCACACAAAGCACAAAGGCACTAAGATAGGCTGAATGCCGCGAATTGCGAGACTTAAAACCATAAAAAATAGGTTCAGCAAACTATCCATAGGCTGTAGTGAAGAGAGAGACTCAGATAACATCCAAACGCCGTAGCATTTTTCTGAAGTTACGCCTATTAGAGCAGAGCTTGCTAAAGAGAAAAAGAGCCCTGAGCAAGATATTGTAGGTAGGGCGATCGCCACATTCGTCTCTTCCCTCCCAACCCTCACATCTTCTTAATGTTGACCCGATACTGTAAAAGGGTTCACACCTCGATCATCTAAGCCCTAGACCCTTAGGGCTGTCTTGGCTAAGCGTTGCCCTTACGCTGGAAGATGGGCAGCCACGACTGGTAGCCCACCCTCTTCGGCCTAGCATTGAGCAGCTCTCCGCCGAGGTGGTCCCTTGCCAAGCTTCAACTCATCTAACCCAAAATAGGTCTTAAATTCAGGCAGGATACATCGATATCTCTCTCGGAATAGTGGGCTTTGTGAGACAATAAGTAAAAGGTCACAGACTGTACCCCTTAGACAAAAGGAATCTGCATTATGGTTTTACAACTTGGTGATACCGTTCCCAACTTTACACAGCAGTCTTCTGAAGGTGAAATTAACTTTTACGACTGGGCCGGCGATAGCTGGGTTGTTTTGTTCTCTCACCCTGCTGATTACACACCTGTCTGCACCACAGAGCTAGGCAGCGTGTCAAAGCTCAAGCCAGATTTTGACAAGCGCGGTGTAAAAGTTATCGCCCTCAGCGTTGATAGCGCCGACTCTCACTCTGGATGGATCAGTGACATCAATGAAACCCAGGGCACGACGGTAGACTACCCAATCCTGGCCGATGCCGACAAATCCGTCTCCGACCTCTACGGCATGATTCATCCCAATGCCAACGCCAAGGTGACCGTAAGAACTGTGTTCGTCATCGATCCCCAGAAAAAATTGCGCCTCACCATCACCTATCCACCTAGCACCGGACGCAACTTCTACGAAATTTTGCGAGTGATTGACTCCCTACAGCTCACCGACAATTACAGCGTGGCCACACCTGTGGATTGGAAGGATGGGGAAGATGTGGTTGTGGCACCCACCATCCCCACGGAAGAAGCAAAGGAGCGCTTTCCAAAAGGCGTGACGGAAATCAAGCCCTACCTGCGGATGACGCCCCAGCCCAACAAATAGCGCTAAGCACATAGCGGCTTCGGAGATGCAGCAGTTGAAGTGAGTTACAGATACCCAAAGTATCTCTAGTGACGGAGATCGCACACTTCTAAGTTTTAGCCCCGCGCTGCGGAGTTAGAGCAATGCCAGACCGTGCTGCATGTGCCGACTGAGCCTCAAATCAACTCTGTAGTTTTAGGACTGCTGTTACCTTCCCATTAGAAAAGGAGTCATTGCGTGCAATGGCTCCTTTTCTAATGGCTCCATAGCCATATTGTTCACAGTCTTTGCTTCAGAGAGATAGTCCAAAGCTGGCTCGTGTTAAATGGCGTAAGCCCTTCGCCTCAATGGCTCCAGAGTTGTAAGTTCTTGCCTGCGAATTCTAGAGTTTGGCCTTCATCGTGTCTAGCAGCCCTGATAGAGCTTTGTCTTCACGGGCATTGACCTGACGATCAAATAGAGCAATGCTAACGGCCTTGGGAAGAGCGATCGCCGCCACATCTGGATCTAGCCCCTCCATCAACGTATCTAGATTTTGGGGCACCTTGAGAGCCGAACGAATACCTAGGGTCATTTCGGTATCAAAGCCCATCGCTGTGAGTTGCGATTGCAACACGTCCCAATCGTATGAGCCATCGGGATTCCCCACCTGAATTACGTAGGCCAAGAGCCGCTGTAGCTTGCTGCGTTGAGTAGACGTGATATCTGCTGTTGTAGGAAGCACTGAATCAGGCAATTGATTTGCCTGGAGGTTGTCAATAATTTGCTGCCAGTCTTTGGGGTCACACCCGTCGGGCTTACCCACTCGCAGCGACACCTGAATTTGATCAGATGCTGCTTCCAGATTGGTGACATGAGCTTCTACACCAATGAACCCTAACCACTGAGAGATGGTATTCACAAGAGTGGTTCGGGTTGCCTGACTACTGGCCAATAGCCGCAATTGGGTGCGAACCATCGGGCGCACAATTTGAGACAGCATAAGGGGGGATCTTCTAAGGTTTACTTACATTCCGCTAAAGCCCACGACCCTACAGCGACTGTCACAGTTGTAGATCCACAATGATTTAGGGATGAGCCGCGTGAAACACGGGTTTTCTAAACCCAATCTCTCAAATTGAATGACGATACGCCTGCACGTGAGCTTGAGTCTAACTCTATCGCTTACTGGATAGCCTACCTCTGTACTAAATTATTGGCACAGCGGTTACGCTACAAACTCGTTGTCACAGAGCACGACCGCCTCCCCCAAGATAACGCGAGAGCAATTATCGGTAATGCACCACATGTTACATAGCAGTGCAATGGCAAAGCGGCGCTATGGCAAAGGTGCAGTTTATGCCATACTCACGCCATGCTATGCAGCACTCCCAACGGCTTCGGTCAAACGTACACAAACGGTTGAACGAGCGTTTAACTCTATGCTGCAGGGCTGAAACAGGGCTATCAAACTCCCATCGCATCCCGTACCGGTGTGTTGTTTTCGCTTGATGCACGCTCAAACCTTAGCCTCTTGGGACTTGAGATACTCGGTATTCACGCCCGATTCACGGGGTAGGGCTATCTTCCCGGTTCGGGCAATTTCCTTGAGGCCGAACCGACTGAGCACTTGCACAATCGCCACCATCTTACCGGGATCGCCCACAACTTCTAGCGTCAGTGAGTCATCTCCTACATCCACCACTCGGGCTCGAAAGATCTGCGCTAGTTCAATGATCTCAGATCGGGTGGCGCTGGTGGCATTGACCTTCATCAACATCAGCTCACGCTCAACACAGGGCAGCTCAGTAATATCTTGCACCTTAAGAACGTTGATAAGTTTATAGAGCTGTTTGGTGAGTTGTTCAATCACGCGGTCATCGCCAGGGACTACCATCGTAATGCGGGAAATTCCCATCTGCTCGGCGGGTCCTACTGCCAAGCTTTCAATATTGAACCCGCGACGGGCAAACAGTCCGGCGATGCGGGTCAAAACGCCCGCTTCATCTTCAACTAAGACAGATATGGTGTGCTTCATGGGTTTGGTAAGGGGTTGCATAGCAAAACGGCGGCAACCGGGGAAGAGCAAGTTTTGCGCATTTGTTTTGATATGACGACTCAAGACAGCAGCCATCCCAAGGTTTTTGTAATGCAAGATTTTAAATACTAACGTGATTGGGGGCAGGACTTCTCTTCTGGTCAAATGTCCCTTCCAATGTCTCTGTTTTTTTGCCTAATTTTTTCGTCTGGTTCCAATGCACCGTGTGCAGCGAGTTAGGGATAGAGCGCGATCGCCCATCTATCTGGGTTTACTTAGCTTATTGGGTTGGCAATCAGCTCAGTAAGCTCAACGCAATTTCTGAGTCCTGCGTATGATAAAGAGACTGGCAGGGGATGACGACAGATCTATGGTGGTGGCATACGAACACAGTGTTTGGGAATTAGCAGAACTGCACCATGTCGATCGCACGCTAGTGGGCGATAAAGCCTATGGGCTAGGGATGCTGGCGCAGCGAGGCTATCGGACTCTGCCGGGTCTGTGCATTTCCGCTTGGACATTCCGCCAGTTTTTGCAGGCGATCCATTGGCCAGAGCCACTATTTGCCGATCTGCCCGATTCTGCCTTGTATCTGGATGTCAATAACCCTCGCCAATTGCAGGCGATCGCCCGACAGATTCGCCAAGCCATTATCACGACCCCGCTGTGGGAAGGCTGGAGTGAGGCACTGACCGCTCGGATGCAGGGCTGGGATGCACCTGCGGTCATCGTGCGCCCATCTATAGCGGTGCAATCGGGCTATGATGCGGTGCTGGCGAGTCGGATTCGGGGTCTATTACCCTCGAGCACCTGTGCCATCGATGCAGACGCGCTATCCCATAGCGTTCGTCACGTCTGGGCAGAGCTATTTCGAGCTAAGAGCTTATTTTACTGGCAGCGATCGCGCCTTCCCCTCAATCTAATCAACCTGGGCCTGCTAGTGCAGCCGATGTATGGGGCGATCGCAGCGGGTGAGGTGCAAACATCCCCCTCTCAGGTTTTGATTCGCGCGACTTGGGGCGAGGGGTATGGCTTGGTCAACGGCAATGTGGAGAGCGATCGCTACACCCTAAATTTTTCCAATGGCGTTGTTCAATCTCAGCACATCTCCGTTAAACCTGCGGCCTACCGCCTGACCTTACCGACCTCTGCACCCCCTTCTCCTGCCCCAGCCCCGCTTGGCCGACCCTTAATTCAGCGACAGGCGATCGCACTATCAGAACAGCATCAGCCCGTGCTTAGCGCAGAGCATCTTGCCTCGCTGTGGCATACGGCCTGCCATTTGCAGCAAGAGTTAGGGCATATGTTGGATCTAGAGTGGGTGCAGTTGCCATCCATGCCTGGCCGCCCTAACTGGGCCATTACCCAAATCACCCCTCGGCTAGACGGTCGCCAGAGCGATCGGCCTGGGGCGATCGCCCCAGAACTTTCCACATCTAACCCCATCGAACCCATCGCTTCATCTCATCAATTAAAGACCTCTCCTCGGCACACGCAAGGCTATAAGCAAGAAACTTACAAGGAAGACCTCACCCCTCTGACCGGACAAGCCGCGGCTCCCGGCACCTGCCTAGGCCGAGTCTGGCTGTGGAACTCCAGTGTCGCCCCCTCAATCAGCCCAGACTCCCAAGATCCGATGGTGTTAGTGCTGCCCGCAATGGCTCCCGAGAGCTTGCCCTGGGTGCAGCACGCCGGCGCGCTGATTACTGAACAGGGCGGCATGACCAGCCACGCGGCCATTGTGGCGCGCGAGATGGGCATTCCCGCTGTGGTGGCTGTAGCGAATGGGATGCAGCACTTAGCGAACGGAGACTGGGTCTGTGTGGACGGCGATCGGGGGGTCGTGACGCGACTTCCCGCCCATGCATCGTCCCATCGATTCTTGCCACAATTGACCAGAGCGATCGCCCCCAATGCACCAGCCGAGCAGACCCAAGCGCCTGTCACGGCTACGGCTGTGCTGCTTAATCTAAGCCAGCCGCAGCACGTAGCCGACGCAGCCGCACTGCCCGTTGACGGAATTGGGCTATTGCGGGGGGAGCATTTGCTTATGCAGATCCTCGAAGAGCGATCGCTCCAAGACTGGCGATCGCACCCCACTGCCGCAACCCAACTGGCGCGGCAAATTCAGGTGTTTACCACGGCTTTAGCACCCCGACCTGTGTTTTACCGCACTGCCGACCTGCGCTCCCACGAGTTTGGTGCAGCCCACCACGCCCCACCCGAGCACAATCCCATTTTGGGACTGCATGGAACCCTCAGCTATCAAATTGATCCCCATCTGTTTGAGCTAGAGTTGTCAGCGCTCCGCCAGGTGCAGCAGGCTGAGCAGCAGAATTTGCATCTGCTGCTTCCTTTTGTGCGCACGGTTGAAGAATTTGTCTGGTGTCGAGAACGGGTGGCGGCAGCAGGGCTACTGGCGGCAGGATGTGAGCTGTGGGGCATGGCCGAAGTGCCCTCCATGCTGTTTCTCATTCCCGATTTGGTGCAGGCGGGGATGCAGGGTATCTCCATTGGCAGCAATGATCTCACGCAGTTGATGCTAGCCGTCGATCGGGATCATGTCCCGGCGGACTCGCCCTATAACGCGGCTCATCCCGCCGTATGGCGTGCCATTCAGCATCTCGTTCGGGCGGCAGCTCAGGCAGGCATCCCCTGCTCAATCTGTGGAGAAGCGCCCGTGCTGCATCCTCAGATGATTGCCGATTTGGTGCATTGGGGGATTACGTCAATCTCCGTCGCGCCCGCCGCAGTCGCGCACACCCGCTGGGCGATCGCCCAAGCCGAGCGATCCCTCCGCCTAGACGTCGCTCGGCAGTCATAGGAGTGCTGGTAACCTGAATTAACCCTCTGAATCAGCTTTAAAAGCAACTGGCTTCCCCCATCTGCCACCCCTCAGAAATGCTGAAACCCCCGCGTCATGGACAGCGTTGTCTCATCACCTTGGGCATCCACTAGCTGCACCGCATCCCCAGCCACCACCTCACCCACCACCACAGCGCTGGGTAAGTACGTCTGCAATGCAGCTGCAGCCTCCTTAGACAGACACAGCACCAGCTCAAAATCCTCTCCCCCATAGAGCGTCCAATCTAGCGCCAACTCGGGCGTTAGCCAGGATGAGAACACTGCAGGCATCGGCAGGCGATCGCCCCACACCTGAGCCCCCACGCCGCTGGCGCGGCAAATCTGCACGATCGCATCCGCCAATCCGTCACTGCTGTCCATTCCGGCTGGTACTCGCGCCTCGGAATCGTGCCGCTGCCACAGCCGAGCCACATCCAGCCGAGGCACTGGGCGCTGGTGCGCCCGAATCAGCAACGCCCGATCCGATTCTGGCAAGCTTGTCCCGCACTCTGGATTCAGCAACAGTTCCAGCCCGGCTCGCGAGGCCCCATGCGCCCCCGTCACCAAGATGGCGTCTCCCGGCTGGGCAGATGCTCGGCGAACTACCCGAGACGGGATCACCTCACCAAAGGCGGCGATCGCCACAGTCAACGTATCGCTGCGGCACACATCACCCCCCACAATGGCGGTGCCCGCTGTGTGCAAACAAGCCACCATGCCTTCATACAACGCTTCCACGCCTGCGACGGGCATCCGCCCTGGCACACCCAGCCCCACCGTAATGCCCAGCGGCAGTGCGCCCATCGCCGCTAGATCAGACAGGTTTGCCGCCACTGCGCGCCAGCCCGCATCTGCATAGCTGGTAGTGAGCACAGCGGGATTGGCGAGTCCCACGCTGAAATGCACCCCATCCACCAACATGTCTTCTGTGACCACGAGCGATCGCCCCGGCGTGATGCTGAGCACAGCCGCATCATCGCCCACAATTGCCCCATCACAAAATTTCAGCAGTCGACTTAGCAGCCCCTGCTCCCCCACATCCGCAACTTGCAATGGTTTGTCATGCATGCCGTGCAGATACGCCTACAGCAGCTCCCGCACATCCGTCACCTGACCGGTCACCGCTGCCGCCACCACCATCGCAGGGCTCATCAGCAGCGTCCGCCCCGAGGACGATCCCTGCCGTCCCTTAAAGTTGCGGTTCGACGACGACGCACTGATCTGCCGCCCCACGAGCTTATCGGGATTCATCGCCAGACACATCGAGCAGCCCGCATTGCGCCACTCAAACCCAGCCGCCTCAAAAATCTTGTCTAACCCTTCAGCTTCGGCCTGTTGCTTAACCCGCTCAGAGCCAGGCACCACAAACGCAGTGATGCCCGCCGCCACATGTCGCCCCTTTGCCACCGTGGCCGCCTCCCGCAAATCGCTGATGCGCCCGTTGGTGCAACTGCCCACAAAGCACACATCCACGGGTGTCCCCTTAATCGGCGTCCCGGCGGCTAGATCCATATACTGATAGGCTTCTTCAGCGAGAATCTGCTCTTCTGGCGGCAGCTCTACCGCGACGGGAACCGTCTCACTAATGCCAATGCCCTGCCCCGGCGTAATGCCCCAGGTTACAGTAGGCTCAATGTCGTCTGCCTGAAACACCACCACATCGTCATACACTGCATCGGGATCGCTCCGCAGACTCGTCCACCAGTCCACAGCCTTTTGCCACTCTCCAGCCTTGGGCGCTGCCTCGCGTCCCCGCAAATATTCAAACGTGACCGCATCAGGGTTGACATAGCCACACCGTGCGCCGCCCTCAATCGACATATTGCACACCGTCATGCGCTCTTCCATACTCATGCGCTCAAAGGTGGTGCCCGCAAATTCATAGGCGTAGCCCACCCCACCCTTCACGCCAAGTTTGCGGATGATGTGGAGAATGACATCT
>JBGTOF010000258.1:0-14983 GCA_041742695.1 Elainellales cyanobacterium
CGGTCGTTGCGCCGATGCTTTAGGCTTCGTGCCAGATACCTTTCTGCCTGTGCTGACAGCGGCAGGGCCTCACTATGCTTTTTTTTGAAAGCATTGGCATCAAAGAGCTGCCGCCCTTGCAACAGATAGCTCTGTTGCTGCCTTTTGGGCTGTCTGCTCCACTCCTCAGCGGCCAGCTCAATTTTGCGCTGCTGCCGGAGTAAATCACGGTTACCGTCCAGCCACTGCCGCAGCTGCGGCCAGTTACGAATCAGGGCTTCGTGGGCAACATCCACGATCGCCACTCGCTCCTGATTGCCCTTACTAATCAGTTCACTCGTCACCACCAAATTGGCATCGGCCAACGCCTGCACCACCTCATTAACCAGCGGTTCAGAGTGCTTAGCGGTCACCAGGCTGCTCTTGTCGACGCGGCGGCGGGTGTCTTCGGTACCTTCTCCTAGCTGGGTCAGGTTCAAAAAGATGTGGCGGGCGGTGGCTTGCTGATCGAGGCTAAAGCCGTCGTAGATTTCATTGGCGCGCTGCTTTAGGCTGCCGGTTACACCGCCGAGCTGAGTATAGATTTTTAGCTGTAGGGTGTTGTCTTGGCGGCGATTCCACAGTTCCCGCAGGGTGTATTGCAGTAGGGGTAGACCCCCAGGTGACGTTTCCACGTCATTGAGCAGTGTGGTCACCAGCTCCGGTTCCAAGCTCAGGCCCACCTGCTTGGCAGGTTTCTCAATCGCCTGAGTGAGTTCGGCCCGGCCCATGGGTTTGACCGCAACAAGATGGTCTTGCACCTGCTGGGCCAGGCCGCTGTAGTTTTGCTCAAAGCAGCGCCCCACAAAGTCGGCCCGCATAGCAATAATTAGGCAAAGCCTGTCGCCGCAGCGTTCTACAGCACCGAGCAGGGTCGCGAAAAAAGTTTCTCGCTCCGCTGCGCTTTGGCAGAGAGTAAAGACTTCCTCAAACTGATCGACTACGAGCACCACGCGGGCAGCAGCGGTGGTCTGCACTAAACGGCGCAGGCCTTCAGAGCCTTCGTTAATTAGGACTTCGGCTTTGCCCTGTTGCTCGGCCCGCTCGATATGGGAGCTACTCTGGTCAACAAAGGCGGTGGCCAGGTTTTGACAGGGGTTATCCCCCGGCAGCAGCAGGCGAATGGCCCACTGGTCGCTGCCAAAGATCCGTCGCCCCTGCTGGAGTTGATACAGCAGCCCGGCCCGCAGCACAGACGATTTGCCGCTGCCAGAAGCCCCTGTAATCGCCAGAAAGGTGTCGGTGCGCACGTGGTCGAGCAGTTCGTCCGTCAGCTCCTGACGACCGTAGAAGTAGCTGGGGTCGACGCTGTTCCAGTTAAAAAAAGACAGACATTTGTAGGGGCAAATACCGGTGGTTTCGACCGCTGTCGTGGTTTCAGCGGCTGGGCTCCAGCGGCGGGTGAGATTGATCGGTTCCCCAGAGTTGTTGCAAATTGGGGTTTGGAGTTCTCGCTTCAGGGTTTCAGTAATAAAGTCGGTCAACGACAGGTTGGTGACCCAGCGCTCAGAGAACTGTCTGGGGTCGAGGCCGTCGAGCAGGGCGCGGGTGAGAACGCTGTGATCGCTGCCGAGGTCTTCGTAAGCCAGCTCAAAGTTGCGAGAGGCGGCAATAAAGTTGCGGTCGCGCCCCTTACCGCGATCGCCGGGGTCAGCTTCGGCAAAGTCTAGCAAGGCCCCGCTGTGGCAGCAGTCGAGCCAGATAATCTGCTGCCGCACCGGGCTTTCTTCCAGCAGTCGGCGCAGCCAGTTGAGGGAGAGGCCAAAAAATTCGCGATTCGGGTCAGCGTCGGCAAAGTCTAGCAAAGCCCCGCTGTAGCAGCAGTCGAGCCAGATAATCTGCTGCCGCACCGGGCTTTCTTCTAGCAGTCGGCGCAGCCAGTTGAGGGAGAGGCCAAAAAATTCACGATGCGGGTCAGCATCACTGCTGGCCAGATAGCCCTCCATAATGCCAGATTGATCATGCAGACCGTGGCCAGAAAAGTACAGCAGAGCGGTGTCGGGATACTGGTTGCCAGGAGGGGTAAATAGCTCTACCAGAGCCCTCTTCAACTCCGTCAGGGTAACCGCCGCCTGCTGAGAAACCGTAGGCTTGCCGTCGGGTACTACCTCCGGCAGCCGCTTGACGCGGAACTCGCCATCTTGCTCTAGTCGCTGCGCGATCGCCTCGGCATCAGTTGCAGGGGCTTTTAGATCGTTCAGGTGATGGTAGTGGTTAATGCCAACGATTAGAGCGTTGCGACTCATCGCTAAAGACTCTGGAGATTCAGTCTAGTCATACACTACAGGAGGTGACCACCCCTTTGCAGAAACATCGACACCATGACTCAGCTTGTGACGCTTACGCAACTAAATTTTTGCTCAAGTTTTTTAAATTCCTGTTAATCATTAGTTTAATCCTCAATCCTCTAAACCTCTATTGAAAGGGAAACGGCCTCGGAAAAGGAAAAGGAAAAGGAAATGGAAATGGAAATGGGCGTGAATTAAAGCGATCAAAGCAAGCATTAACAGCTCTTTCTCCTGCCTCATTACAACGCCCGATGATATTCGCAGAATCACCACTTAGAGAGCCTTCAGCAAAACAGTTAGCCCAAGCTTGTTCGCCTTGATCTGAACAAACACCTGTCCCATAGCTAGGAATTCTTGCTCGGCAACGCCCAGCAAAATCATTGGCAGCATTGAAGGCTCCTCGGTTGGCTCCAGGAAAAAACCCAAATCGAGCAAGGGTATCTTCATACACCCCTTGAGCCGCAATACCGCAAGCATCCGTTCCAAAGAATGGAGAATTGGGTACGGGCCGTTGAGGCTCATCACGAGGATCAGGAATAGTGAATGAAGGGCCTGGTGCGGTTAGATTCCTCATCATAGCCGCACTAAATTTTTCCAGTGCGCTTTGAGGCGACATGATAGGGAAATCTGCCGCTGTAAAAAAGCTTAAGTATTGAGTCTTAGCAGCCTGAATTAAGCCCTTCTCTCCCTGGCTTTGCCTTGATTCAGTAACTCGTTTTTCAAAGGTCTTTTGGTCCAGGATCGGATATTCTAGCTCTGTTAGTACATGACAGGCCAAGAGAGATTCTTGAGGGCAGCTTTCTAGGAAAAAGTCTTTAACAAAAGGATTCAGCTCTGACATATCCATAACGTACATCCTCGCGGCTTAAACGAATATCTCTAAGTATGGGAATCTTCTAAGTTTCCTCACACTACCCGCGAGGGTGATTTATGCTGAACCGGCAAGTAGCTCTAGGGACTAACAGAATGATTCCTTGATCAGTGGACAGGGTAAGCGCGAGAAAAATGGGTGAAGAGGATGTCAATTTATGCGATCAGCTATGCTGGGGATAGGGCGTTGGTAAGTCGAAAGATGAATGTCATTGTCCATCAGGGCAGAAGCTAATGCCCATAAGGGTTTCTATGCTGTAGATACATACAATCATCTTTTCATTTACCTACGCCGGGGATAGGGTGTCGGTAAGCTGTTGGAGCGACCCGAAGGGTTATGGCACGGTGGCTGACACTACCAATTCGGCTTTTCCTAAGATCACATTTAGGGCGGCTCACCTGTCCCACTGCAAGGTCAGTGAGCAGCGGGCTGGAGCGGTGGTGGCGAAGATGGATAACACGGGCGGCAGCAGGGGTAAGCTGTTTGGCGTAAATGGAATTTCACATCTGCCCCTGGCCAGTGCCGCGGGCTTTGTTCTGTTTTGCCCTTAGTTGTAAGTGAGGGATGGGCAACCCGGCTAGCTGCGCGCGCAGGCAACTATTCAACTATCACTCGGCCAGACTGCCCCTGCACGCCTACCTCCAAACAAAATTCGAGGCGCTGACCGCCGGGGAAAGCAGCCTACATTTTTCTCTTTATATAGGGCAAAAGTGCAAAAGGATAAAGGGCAAGGGTTAGCCGGTGGGCCGTTGAAGAGCCCTGGGGGCCGAACACGCCACCCGAAAACCGAAGTAGTTGATGCCTAAGCGGGGCTCGCCATTGAGGCGGTACGCGGAGCGGCAGTACCTCGGATTGACGTTCCAAGCGCCGCCGCGTAGGATCCGTCGCTCAGAATTTCCGCCTTCTATCCAGGCACTGCCATCGGTAGGGGCACCTTCATAGCTGTCGTGCCAGTGGTCTTGGCACCATTCCAAAACATTGCCGTGCATGTCGCAGAGGCCAAAGGCATTGGCAATACCAAAGTGATCGACTGGGGTAGTCTCTTCGCGATATTCACCCTTGGGGCCATCGGCGTAGGTGGAGTTGCCGTCGTAGTTGGCCACATCCGTCGTAAGGGTTTTACCAAAGTAGAAAGGCGTGGTGGTGCCAGCCCGGCAAGCATATTCCCACTCAGCTTCAGCGGGCAGGCGATATTGACGGCCTGTGTGAACCGAGAGTCGGGCACAAAACTCTACCGCGTCGTACCAAGTCACACTCTCTACCGGGCGGTTGTCGCCTTTGAATCTTGAGGGGTCTGGGGCTCGCTCGCGCTCGACCTGGGGTAGGGCAGCCACCGCTTGCCATTGGGCCTGAGTCACCGGGTAGCGGCCCATAAAGAAGGCCGGCACTGTCACCTCATGCTGCGGGCCTTCACGTTCCTCTCGCTCTGGCTCGTCGTCTGGGGAGCCCATCAAAAAGGTGCCGCCGGGCACGATCACCATGTGCAGCGGCAGGGCATCACCCACCGCCAGCAGGGGCTCTACAAAGCCCTGGGCAGTACGAGGGGTGCGACGAAGGGTAAGCGCCATAGAAAAAAGGCGGGGTGGGCCAGCTAGGTTTTCGGTCGCTCTACCAAAATAGCTGACCCGGTTTGATTTTTGGAGGCCCCTAGGCATCACCGGAGTAAGTCTGGACTCTACCCCTGTTAAGGTGACCGTTTGTACTATCAAGTCAGCTTGATAGCCAACGTGAAAACAAGGGTTGTGAGCCTTGGCCCACTTTGTCCTTGAGAAAAGAAAAACCAGGCAACCTTGATTGCAACTCCCAATTTTTGGGTGTGATCGCTGAAACGACCGTATATCAAGGATTAGTTCATCTGTTCACCTTAACAGGGGTAGTCTGGACTCTTCTGGGGCACGCCTGACAGATTCACAGCTGTCAGTTTTGACCGTCCTCAATGGTGATGGAAGAGGGATGGACTTCCACAGCAGCCCCCGCGCCAATACCGCCCAGCGCGGCCCCTATGCCAATACCGCTCAGCGTTGTGACCGTCCTCAATGGCGATGAAAGAGTCCTGGAGGCCGAACATACCACCCGAAACCCGATGTTGTCGTTGTCGTTGCCGGGCCCGTAGTTGAAGCGGGCCGCGGAGCGGCAGAGCCTCGGACCGCAGTACCAAGAGCCGCCGCGTCTAACTCGATACTTAGAATCTCCGCCTTCTATCCAGGCACTACCATCGTTTGGGGCACCTACATAGCTGTCATGCCAGTGGTCTTGGCACCATTCCCAGACATCGCCGTGCATGTCGCAGAGACCAAAGGCGTTGGCCCCCTTGAACTGGTTCACCGGGGTGGTCTCTTTCCGATATTCACCCTTGGGGCCATCGCCATAGGAACCAGACCACTTGCGTTTTTTGTCGTCGGTGCCTCGGTAGTTCGCAAGGTCAGTGGTGATGGTCTCGCCAAAGTGGAAGGGGGTTGTGGTGCCAGCCCGACAGGCGTATTCCCACTCGGCCTCGGTGGGTAGGCGGTATTGGCGGTTGGTCAAAATCGTGAGTCTGTCGCAAAACTCTACTGCGTCATGCCAAGATACCTGCTCTACGGGGCGCAGGTCGCCGTTGAAGTACGAGGGGTCAGCCTTGAGCTTGCGATCAATCTGGGGCAGGGCGACCACCGCCCGCCATTGGGCCTGGGTAATGGGGTATTTGCCCATATAGAATTGGGAGAGGGTGACCTCGTGCTGGGAGCCTTCTCTCTCCTGTCGCTCTAGCTCGTCCTCTGGGGAGCCCATGAGAAAGGTGCCTGCGGGGATCTGCATCATCCGTAGGGGCAGCACGTGATCGCCGAGGGCTTCGTCGTAGCACTGGTTTTGAGTTGTTTGTCTTTTGAGCACCACTTTGAGAGAACGAGGTTCATCCTCTTGTTGTGTAGCAGGCTGATTGTAAAGACTGCTGAGCTCCTTCGATGCATCAATGCTTTGGGTTGATTCAGCAACAGGGTCAGCCTTAGCGCTCTGAACGATTTGCAGAGCAGTGGTGCGTAACCAAGCCTCAACATTGGCAATGGCTTGGCCCTCACGATCAATGTAATCCACCCCCTGGAGCGTAGCTTGATTGATGATGTCTAGAGGTTCTAGGCTGCGAACGCTGTATTGCTGAATAATGCGTTCTAAATAGCTTACCAACGAACTGCCAATGGGATTCTCAGGCGCTTGAAGGCGGCTAATAGTGTCTAAAAAGTTTTGTCTTAGAGAATCTTGCGAGGCCATTGCTTGCTACCTAGGATCACCAACCATTTTCGAGGCGCTGACGCGCCAGGGGGAAGCAGTCATATTTTTCTTTTTTTGAGGGCAAAAGTGTAAAAGGGTAAAGGGCAAGGGCTAGCCCGTAGACCGCTGAAGAGCCCTGGGGGCCGAACAGACCACCCGAAAACCGAAGCTGCTGACGCGGATGACGATCACGCCGTTGTCGCGGCACGCGGAGCGGCAGTTCCTCGGAGCGTCGTACCAAGAGCCGCCGCGCCTAACTCGTTCCTCAGAATTTCCGCCTTCTATCCAAGCACTGCCATCGATGGGGGCACCTTCATAATTGCTGTGCCAGTGGTCTTGGCACCACTCATAAACATTGCCGTGCATATCGCTGAGGCCAAAAGCATTGGCAACGTCGAAATAATCGACTGGGGTAGTCTCTTTGCGATATTCGCCTTTTGGGCCATCAGCATAGACCGAGCTGGCATCATAATTAGCCAGTTCTGAGCTAGTGGTCTCACCAAAGTGAAAGGGGGTTGTAGTGCCAGCTCGGCAGGCGTACTCCCACTCGGCCTCAGTGGGCAGGCGGTATTGACGGCCTGTGTGAGCCGAGAGGCGGGCACAAAACTCTATCGCGTCGTACCAAGACACACTCTCTACCGGGCGGTTGTCGCCTTTGAAGTTAGATGGGTCTGAGTCTAGCTCTCGCTCGACCTGGGGCAGGTTTGCAACGACCCACCATTGTGCCTGGGTGACGGGATAAGCCCCCATAAAAAAGGGCAACACAGTGACCTCGTGCTGAGGAAGCTCATCTGCATAACCTTCCGGTTCGTCTTCTGGGGAGCCCATAAGGAAGGTGCCACCGGGAATGGCCACCATGTCGAGGGGAGCGGTGCCGGGCAAGGGTTCTCTCAGGCGGTAGGCTTGTTGCTCTTGGCGTAAGATTTCCCACTCGGCTTGCTGCTGGCCGGGGCGCTGAATGGTGGTAACAATGAAATTGAAAGGTTCGAGACCCTGAAGGGTTCCAGTATCTGGCTGAATCTCTAGGGTGATAACGGTGGATTCGTCAGGTTGAAGGGGGGGAGGGAAGGGGTTCGGGTCGTCATCGGGCTCGAAGTGGGCTTCGATGAACTCGAAGGGCGCGAGGGGAGGGAAGTTAATGAACTCGGCGACTTCATACTCAAAGTCTTGGAAGGGGAAATCACTGGGGTCAAACCCTAGGTCTGGGTGCGGCGGTGGCGGGATGCCTTGGCGCAGGGCTTGGGCAAATTTGTCATAGTCGGGACCAAGCTGAGACAGAATATCGGCGGTAACGCTGGCAAACGATTTGGTGTTTTGCAGTGCTTCGGGCACCTCAATCCTAGGGTCAGTAAGAAAGGCGCGGAAGTCTTCAGTAGAAACCCGGTTCCAGCGCTGATCCACCGCCGCCGAGACACTATTGATGACATCGATAGTCTCCACGGGGGGCAAAAACTCTAGTAAAACCTGGCGCACCCTGGGGGCAAAGTCATACTGCACCAGATCTTGAATGTCTAAAGGTTGCTGTTCTGACTCGTGGGGAGAGAGAGCCTCAGAGGTTGGCTCACCCTGAGCCGCTTGCTCCAGGTCGCTGGTAGCCTGCCCTGGCAGGCGCTGCAATAGACCACTTAAGAAGACCTCGGCCACCGGCAGCGGCGACGCTACATCGTATAGCATCGAGTCGCGAATAAGGCGCACCACCGGCAGGGTGATCACCGGGGCTGCTGCCAACAACATCACCAATCGCTGGGCAGCGGGGGAAGCTAGCTCTAGAAAGCGCTCGACGCGGGTGCGAGCGATGTCATCGAGGGCCTGCTGCTGGGCGGCCAGATCGGCATCAGGGTCGTCTGTAGGTTGAACACGGACGGTGGCCAGCTCTGCGTAGGTACTAGCGCGGGGTACAGCGCCACCCTGGGACGGCATCACAAACCCTGGAGGTGTCTGGCGGCGATCGCCCGCCACCATCGCGCTCCACTGGGTCAGGTCGCCCACCTCGCTGGTAACAACCGGCAGGGGTAAACGGCGGTCGGCGGTTGGGGAGTCTGGCGGCAACTCGTCGGGGTCTTCGTATTCTTGAATTTGGATAGCGAGCTGGTGGTTGGCAACCCCATAGCGATCGCTGCTAAACGCGGCGGCGGTGCCCTGGCCCAGGGCCGTGCGTCGCCACATCCAGGGGGGCAACATTTGCCAGACCACGGTGGGCATGGTGGCTCCCCAGTCGTTGAGCGAGGGCAGCAGGGTGCCATCCCACCAGTAGGTAGCGGCGCAGTCGCTCAGCACCACCACAATGCGCTGCCCCCGCTGATCAATAATTTCGCTGGGCCGGTGACCGGGGCGCTGGGGGTTAGAGATCAGCGTTACGGGGCGATTGGGCGGGTGGGCTTCGGGGTCGATCAGTAGGTCATAGACCTGCACGTTCCAAAACAGACCGTAGCGTTTCAGAATGCGCACAACGTCTTTGATCAGGCGCTGCCAGATATGCATCGACGCACTGCGATCGACCACCACCACCAGGTCAAAGTAGGGGCGTTGCTCGGGGGCCAAAATGGGCAGACATAGCTGGGTGCGGGCGATCGCATCTACGGTGGCCGCCTCGTCGAGCCGCTTGCCCAACCCCGTATCTATCCTTTGCAGCAGAGGCCGCAGCGCCCGGATAATCTCCAGAGGGTTGGTGAGCATGGCGGGGTCAGCCACCCACACCGGCAGCGTGGAGGGCGGCAGCACCCCCGCCTGGGGTGAGGGCAGAGTGAGGTTGGCTCTGGGGGCTGGAGCTGGTACCTCGGGAAGGTCGCTAGCCTCGGGAAGAGGTGGCAAATCGTCCACAGGCGCATAGGGTTGAGGCAGCGGAGCAGGGGTCGGAGTCTCGGCAGGTACGGTGGCCACCGGTTCAATTTTGGTCGCCAGCCAGAGAGTCTCGGCAACTTCGATGCTGGTGTCGTCGCGCTCGGCGGCCAGCAGTGCGATTAGACGGTCTATAGCGTCGGGGGCGGGCCTTACCGGGTCTGGGTTGCTCATGGGTGGGCCTTGCCTAGTCAGAGTCGCTGAGGCGCTTGAACAACAGATCTCGCAGACGTTTCATTTCGACCTCGCTGAGGCTCTCATCGCGGGTCATCAGGTGAATGGCGTTGAGCAGCTGGTCGGTGGCGCGATCGGCTTTTTTACCCCGGTCGAGGAAAGCTTCAATCAAATCGTCAAGGTTTTTGGCGGTGCTGAGCCAGCCGCTGGAGTCGGTGTCTGCAAAGTGAGCCTGCACGATGGGCAACAATGACTCTAGGGTGGGGTTGGGCATACCCACTCGCAGGCAGCGGCGATAGAACGCAGGCGGAAATTCGCGCTCGCCGTTGCTGGTCATAATCACCAGGGGAAATTCGCAGCACTGGACCCGCCCGTTGGTGATTTGGGTGGTTAAGCCGGGGTCAGCGGTGCGCACCTCTACGGTTTCGTCAGTATCACCGCCCCGCTGGCGTTTGCGGCGCTCTAGCTCAGGAATCTCAAACTCGCCTTCTTCAAACAGGTTAAGCAGGTCATTGGGCAGGGTGAGGTCGCTTTTATCGATCTCGTCGATGAGCAGCACCCGAGGCCGCAGGGAGGGCAAAAAGGCAGTGCCCACGGGGCCGAGCTGGAGGTAATCGCCTAGGCTGCCCTCTTCTCTAGGTGGGGGAGCGCCTTTGACCTCGTCAGGTTTGCGGGTTTTGTCGAGCTGGGCGTCTTGCAGGCGGGCGATCGCATCGTAGCGGTACTGGGCATCGACCAAATTGACCTTGGCGGTGATCGGCCATTTGAGCACCGGCCCCAGCCGCAGATCGTGGGCAATGGCGTAGGCCAGTGAAGTCTTGCCCGACCCTGGGTCACCCGTCACTAGCAGCGGGCGACGCAGGTGAATAGCGGCATTGACAGCCTCGACGATGGTGGAGTAGCCGTCGTCATCAAACTCAATGCGAAAACTTCTGCCCCTCTGCACAGCCCGTTTGTCGGCGGCAGCTAGCTCCCACAGCGCATCCCAGTAGCGGCCATCCGCCACTTCATCGACGCTGGTGCGGGGCAAAAACTGCCGCCAGGGCGGGCATTCTGGTGGCGTGGCCAGGCCCTGGGGCTGGTCTACATCGCAGTTGCCGTTGAAATATTTCCAGGTCATGGGGGGTGCCAGAGATCAAGCAAGGGAAACCATGGCGTCACCGTCGCTGCTATCGGGCAGGCGAGGCAAGCGATCGGGGCAGTCACAGAGCAGTCTAATGGCTCTGGCCGCAGGCGACTCAATTCGCTGCCTGCGCCACGCCTCAGCTAAGGCAACAAAGCTGGTGGGCTGGCATCCCCCGATCAAAGCGTCAAACTCGGCCTCTAGGGGATCGGCATCGCCCCCAGCATTTGCTGAAGACCACAGAGCAATGGGCAACGCTGAGGAGATCATCTCATTGATCAGGCTGGTCTGCTTGTCAGCCTCAGCGGGCCAAGGGGCCAAAAACTTCAGCCCTGGTCTGTCTTTAAGCAAGACTTTCAGTTCTCCAGGCTCTCTCGGCAGGTCGAGTTGTCGGTGAAAGTCACCACAGGCAGAGCCGTTTTGTACGCAGTCTTGCAGGCGTTGCCAGTTTTGGCTGAGCCGCTGCTGGATTTGCCGCCGTAGGGTCTGCTTGCTGATAGTTACGCGATCGGCAGAGCGCACCACCAGACGTCGATGGTTGATCAGGGCAATTTCTCCTGCCCCCGAGTCATCGGGCACCTGCCACTCACTGGCCACATCGCACTCGCTCAGCAGGTACCGGCAGGGTAAAAACAGCTCTAGGGTAACTTCCCCATCGATGCTGTCATCACTGCTCAGAGCATTTTCAGCCAGGCCAATCCACTGGGCGATCGGGTCAGCCAAATTATCGGCAGTTGCTTGAACGGGTGCAGCCCCAAAGAGAACCGGTTTCTCTCGGCCAGGAAGTCTCAGCTCTGGGTAGGCCATTACCTGGCTGTCGTTAAGCGATACCAGGGTGATGAGCAGGTAGGCATAACCCACCGTTTCTACGACAGGGGGCGGGGGCGGGGGTGGAATAGCAAACCGCTCGGCAATGCGATCGCGCCAGATTTGGATCGCATCCAGGTCGCGGGTCTTCGCCTCGTCAGAGCGGCGTAGTTCTGCGATCGCCGCCTCCACAAACCGAACCGCCAAATCAGGCCCCTTGTCTTTTTCGCCATAGAGGCTTAGCTGTTCTTGAAGCTGACTTAGGTCGCTCAAAGGCAAGGGCTGCGCCTGGGCCTGCTGGAACGTAAACCCCATGGCTTCTCTAAACCCCTTAAAAAAAGCTCGCCGGAGATCGGCCAGATCTTCAAGGCCAAAGTGCCCAAACAAATCGCTCCAGTCTTGATCAGAGAGGCGTCGCTGAATTTGCGGCACCAGAGGGCGCTCTAGAGCTGCTATCAGTGGATGGTCTGGATTTTCTCCCTTAAAGGCCTCATAGACCGAATCGGCACCGCAGCGCTGAATTACCCTGAAAGCGACCTTATCGATAGTGTCTGATTGAGAGATGGTGGCTAAGGGTACGTCCAATTCTTCGGCTACGAAAATCTCAAGACTGTCGTAGTCTTGGTAAACGCTCGCCAGCGCTTCACGCAGTTTTTTGAGTGTGCGGCCATCCCAATTGATCACGGCTTACTGCTCTGGTGGAATCACAAACCCAATCAAGACCGTATAGGTAATCAGCGCTAGCGACCCATACAGCGGCCTATACCAGTCAAAGGAAGCGGCAAAGGGGCCACCAGCGGCAAACACCCAGACGATAAACGCCCCACAGGCCAGCCAAATCTGCGTCCAGGCGGTGCGCTTGCCGAGTTCTTTCGTCTGGCGGCGCAGCCAAAGGAAGGTAAAAACCAGGCCAATCACAAAGAACAGCCACAGCAACCCTGTTTGAGGAGTATCTTCACCACTACTCTGGATGATGCCGCTGACCGCCAGCCAGTACCCAACTCCTTCGGTAGGGATGTATTTCATCAACCGACTGGCGTAGTCATCAGGCGGCACATTGGGTGCTGCCCCGCTCTGTAACTGCTCTGAAACAATACGTCGCCCCATGGTCTACTCTTACCTGCCTACAAAAACGCTGCTATTTGCGGATAGATGGCACTCATTAAGATGCCCTCTCGCAGGCTGCCAAAGCTAGTTTGCATAGCTTTGTGGTGCAGCGCCACTAGGTTCCAGTCGTCATCAAAGCAAGGTGACCCGCTCGACCCCTGTTTGGTTGGGTTGACATACAGCACTAGCCCCCGCTGCTCATTGGTTTTTACCACTCCGTTATTGCTGAGAGACACCTTTAGCGCCTCGCCCTCGGGATGCTGGAGCATATGGAGGGGCGATCGCGGCTTGAGCTGAGCCGTAGCATTCAAAGGCACGGGCTTGATAGCAAACTCTGCTCTGGGGCTAAGCCGAATCAGCACGTAGTCAAATTCGGCAATGGGGCTAGCCGCCACTATAGGCGTCTGCCCAGCGACTGTCATGTGCTGAGTCCGGCGCGGCTCGTCAAAGGGGGTACTGACGTAACCAAACTCAAATTGGGCCGTTTGGGCCAGGGCATTTAAGTCGGCCCCGGCCCCGCGGCTAAGGACGTGGTAGTTAGTCAAAACTAGGTCTGGGGCAATTAGCACGCCGGTGCCGCTCTCGGCGTCGGGGCGATCTCTAAAGGTAATTTTGCACACGACATTAGCCAAACTGAGCCCGGCTTGCAGCTTGCCCACATCGGCCTCGAAGGTAAACTGCCGGGGCAGAAAGCCCTGTAGCTCTTCGCTGTGAATGTCGATATCCCAGGTGCTGGGGTCTAAATCTAGAGATAGCCCACTAGCTGCACGGTCTAACGGGTTCAGAACTAGCCGCTGGCGCAGTACCTGCCGACACAATTGCTGAATATCAGGGCGATTTTCGGTATCCGCCGCTAGAGCCAGAATGAGATCTTCAATGTAGCCCTTGGCGATCGCCCACTTAATCAGCTCAAAGATCACCTTGTCATGCTTACCTTCCCCCGCCACCACCGCCAGGTTTTGGTTCAGCTCATCGTCCACAAAAATTTCTAGGCTGCCTCGGTCTGGATAGCCCGACTGAATAGCTTCACGCAACGCTTTGCGATCATCTTTAGAGAGCTCTAGCATTGAGGCAGTGTCCTAAGCAATCCCATGGGCAGCTCGGGTAAAGCTACTATTCTCTTCACTGCCAACTTACCCATTCCCGACAATGTGCCTTACTTTAACCACGTTTTTGCCCAATTGAGCAGAATTAGGGGTTGTTTTCGTTTTTTGCTCAACTTGAGATCGCTCTATGGCGAAGAGGAAGGCAAGCCAGATGGCAACCTAAATCGGGAAAACCTAGCAGACGAGAATACAGTAGTCAGGAGCCAGGATGCCGCTTTCCTTAGGGATCCTAGCCCCTGCCTCTCAGCGAAATTTGAGGTGCTGACGCACTAGGGAAAAGTTGTCCCATTTTTCTTTTTTGAGGGCAAAACTGTAAAAGAGTAAGCGTTGTCCAGTAGGCGGCTAAAGAGTCCTGGGGGCCGAACACACCACCCGAAACCCTAAATAGGCGTTGTTGCGGCCGGGCCCATGGTTGACACGGTACGCGGAGCGGCTGTTACTTGGAGCGTCGAACCAAGATCCGCCGCGTCTAACTCGATACGTAGAGTCTCCCCCTTTCAACCAAGCACTGCCATCGTTGGGTGCATCTTCATAGCTGTCATGCCAGTCATCCTGGCACCACTCCGACACATTGCCGTGCATATCGTGCAGTCCCCAACGGTTAGCCGGGTATTGACCAACCGGTGTGGTTCGGCTAACTTTGCTACCGCAGTTCGCCACCTCATCAGTGAGCTGATCGCCAAAGTGGTAGGCCATGGTTGTCTCAGCCCGGCAGGCATATTCCCACTGAGCCTCGCTAGGCAGGTGGTAGTTTTTTTGAGTTTTGGTCGAGAGCCGCTGACAAAACTCAATAGCATCGTGCCAACTCACCTTCTCTACCGGTAAATCATCGCCCCTAAAACGAAAAAATAATTCGCGCTTGATATATTTATCTTGACGGTCAGATCCCGCCACTACCCGCCACTGGGACTGGGTCACCGGGTAGCGACCGATTAAAAACGGGGCCACCGTTACCCGGTGCTGGGGGCGCTCATTGTCGCGGCTCTCTAGTTCGCTATCTGAGGCACCCATCATAAATTCCCCGCCGGGTATCAGCATCAGCATTAGCGATATCCCATCACCCAGGTCTTCAACATAGGCTTTGTTGGTACGTTTGTAGCGATAGAGGGTGAGGTTGTCGGTTAAGGCCGCCATGCTGTTGCCGTAGAGCTAGCTGTGTTATTAGTGATTATGACTCAGCACCGCCATGGGTATCGGCGGTGAAGCATTTCGCTAACTGTAATTCAGAAGCAAGGGTATACCGAGAGTAAATTGTCAGGAGCCACATATTGCAGGTTTTAGATCGCTGTGTGAAGGAATAGAACGGCTAGTTGCCCGCGCCGCAACCCCTCCATTATTGGATTAAAGCTCAACCTCTTGCCTGGTATTGATTTCAGCTCCTTGGCTAGGGCTCAAGTTAGCGAGA
>JBGTOF010000303.1:0-4411 GCA_041742695.1 Elainellales cyanobacterium
ATTGAAGCTCTATGACCAGGCACTCAAGCTTGAGCCAGACAATGCCAACGCCTGGTTGAATCAAGGAATTACACTAGGAAGGCTGAAGCGGTATGCAGAGGCGCTGCGTTCTTTTGACCAGGTTGTGAAACTCAACCCCCAACAACCCCAAGGTTGGTTCCATAGGGGGAATGTGTTGTTCAGAATGGAGAAGTTTGCAGAGGCGGTGACCTCCTACGATCGCGTGATTGCCCTACAACCCAAAAATGAAGCTGCCTGGTTTAACCGGGGTATGGCACTGGCAAATCTCGAACGCTATCAAGAGGCGATCGCGGCGTTTGATGAAACTCTGCGGATCAACCCCAGCAATGAGGATGCCAAAGAGAACCGGGCGATTCTGTTGAAGCAGGTGGGTCGGCTACCTGGAGTAGAGTCGGTGTAATGGTTCCGGTTGCATTAATCTCCGTTCTGAGGGGCTGAAAATTGGGCAAACGCTGTAAGTTCCTCACTTGCTTGATGCCAGTTGGCTTGCTCAGAACGGTTCCATCAATTAATTCAGCGATCGCTTCAATTAGGCGCTCTATCCTGTTGTAGAAAAACCAAAGACAACAACGCGAGTTGCGCCAAAGTTTGTTTGAGCAGGGTTGCGAGATGAGGAACGATCGCCCATGCCTCTATGCATCATTTCACCTTCCCACTCCACTGCATAACCTCCCATTTCGGAGGATAATAGATTAATGATGAGTTTCTCTGCTACTGGAGGATTCTTGCCATGATTCGCCCCCGTTTGCTGTTACTGAGCCTTACCATCGCTGCGCTGTCATTGGTGGGTTCTGTGCACTTCATCCCTCCTCGTATCTTCCTCGCTACTGCCCAAACAACTCAGGAGCGTAAGGCAGAGATCGATCGACTTTTGAAAACTGCGAAACAGCATTATCGGCGGGCGGAGTTTAAGCAAGCGATCGCCCTCTATCAGCAAGCTATATCTCTCTTTAGAGAAGCCAAGGATAAATCGGGAGAAGCACGGGCGATCAAATTACTTGGAGACGTTTACTTTGCTCAGAAGAAATATGAACAGGCAATCGTCTATTATCAGCAGGCACTAAATCTATTTCAACAAGTCAAAGACCATAATGGGGAAGCGATCTCGTTGATGGCTTTGGGCAATAGTTATCAATCCCTATCGAAGTATGAAAAAGCGATCACCTACTATCAAGATTTATTGGTGGTTTCGAAGAAAATTAATGATCGACCAAATATTGCTCTATCCCTCTACAACATTGGAGTGGTTTATAGTGCCCAGAAACTCTATCAACAGGCTCTTGAAGCTTTTCAGCAAGTTCTAGAGATTACCCAAGAATCAAAAAATCGTAAGGGCGAAGCATTGGTCCTTAATAAGATTGGGGATGCTAATACTAATCTTTCAAAATACAAAGATGCATTAGTATCTTTTCAACAGGTACTGTTTATCCAGAGAGAATTGAATGATCAAGAAGAAGAAGCCAATACCCTCAACAAGGTTGGATTCACCGAAAATAATCTTTCACAATATACTAAAGCTTTGGAAGCCTTTACAAAAGCATTACAGCTTTATCGGCAATTAGGTAATCAGGTTGGAGAAGCCGATAGCTTAAGTGGTATTGGGTTGACACATAACAATTTAGGACATTTTCACAAAGCACTCAAACTTCATCAGCAAGCTCTTGCTATTTATAGAAAGTTAGGCATCTCCAGTGGAGAAGCATATAGCCTCAGCAATATTGGGGAAACTTCTAATAATTTAGAGCAAAATCAACAAGCATTAGAGTTGCATCGACAATCCTTGGCAATCTTTAAAAAACTAAATGATTCTCAGGGAATGGTGACGGCAACAATGAATTTAGCAAGGACTTACAATAATCTAGATCAGTATAAATTAGCTATTCAATTTAGTCAGCAATCTCGCTCAATGTTCCAGCAGTTAAATAACCGTCAGGGAGAAGCTTATGCACTTAGCTATTTAAGTCTTGCTCATGCAGGACTCGGGCAGTTTAATCAAGCGCAACAAGAAGCACAAGAGTCTCTATTAATCCTGCGGAAGATTGGAGATCGCAATGGCGAAGCCAGCACTCTGAATATCCTTAGTGCTGCATATACATTTACAGGAGAATACCAGCAAATGATTGCAATGGGTCAGCAATCATTAGAAATTTTCCGAACACTAGACAATCGTTTTGGACAAGCCAACTCACTCACAGTTTTGGGTAACGCTTATCACGCTTTGGGGCAATACCAGACAGCTATTGAGTACCATCAACAGGCTACTCAAATCTTTAAAGAATTGGGAATTCGGAGTGGTGAGGCAGTTTCTCTCAGTAATCAGGGGTTTGCTTACAATAAATTAGGCGATTACTCAAAAGCAGTCGAGTATCATCAACGATCACTAGTTCTATCCCAAGAAGTGGGGAGTAGAAAGTTAGAAGCCAATTCTTTTCTCAACTTAGGATTTGACTATGACAAATTGAAGCAGCACTCGTATGCAATCAAAGCCTATCAACAAGGATTGCTCATTGCTCGAGAGATCAATGATCGCCGTATGGAGGCCTATTTTCTGGACTATTTGGGAAATGTCTATCAATCCTTGAAACAACCGCAAAAAGCATTGAACTTTTATCAGCGATCAATTCAAACTGCACATGAAGTTGGAGATAGAGAGCGAGAAGGACTGGCATTGAGCAACTTAGCGAACTTATTAGCAGAGCAAAATCAGCCTGAACTGGCAATTGTGTTTTACAAACAATCAGTCAATGTACGGGAATCCATTCGAGCAGAGTTACGTCCTTTACCATTAGAACAGCAAGAATCCTATACGCAATCTGTCGCAGGTACGTATCGTTCTCTGGCAGATTTGCTGCTCTCCCAGGGGCGGGTTCTAGAAGCACAACAAGTATTGGAATTGCTCAAAATTCAAGAACTGCGGGACTATACCCGCGATACTCGCACAGGGGGCACCACTGAGGGTAGTCCGCTCAATCCTTTAGAACAACCGATTCCGGTGGCGTTTAATGACAAAATTGCGCTCGGTGGTCAACTCACCCAATGCGAACAGACGAAGTGTTCTCAGCGATCGCAACTAATTGCCCAACGAGAAGCCGCAAACGACAAATTTACGGCACTGGTCGATCGCCTGAAAAAAGCGTTGCGAGACCAGGAAATTAAAGACCCGGCACAGTTGCAGAGCGATCGCTTCACCCTTGCTGCCCAAAAGGTGATCCTGGCAAATCCAAACGTCAAAACAGTGCTGGTTTATCCGCTGGTGTTGGATGACAAACTCTGGCTCGTGTGGGGTAGTCAGGCAGGGAAATCAGCCGTCGTGTTTGATAGCAAGGAGATACCTGTAAAGCGCAAAGAATTGTCAGCAAAAGTGGGCGAACTGCAAGACCTGTTAAGCAGCCGAGGCGACCCACAAAAACTGCAACAGGTTAGCCAGCAGCTTTACCAATGGCTAATTGCACCGATTCGCAAGCAACTGGATGACAACGACGTACAGCAAATTGTTTTCTCTCTTGATCGCGCCACTCGCTATGTTCCAATGGCAGCACTCCATGATGGCAAACAATTTTTAATTGAGAACTTTGCGATTTCTACAATCCTAACGGCTGAAATTGATACCCAGGACAAACTTTCTGCAAATATTCAGAATGAGCCAGTTCTGGGATTAGGGCTGACTCAAGCGGTGCCAGGATTTTCTGCCTTAGCTGGGGTCAAAGCTGAGGTTGATGAAATTGTTCGCATGAGCGATCGCCCTCAAGATATCAACGGGATTTATCCAGGGACAGAGTTGTTTGATCAAGACTTTACTGAAGCAATCCTGCGAGAGAAGGTGACTGATTACCGCATTCTTCACATTGCCACGCATGGCAAATTCGTTGCTGGCAATCCAGAGGATTCGTTTCTGGTGTTGGGGAACGGCAAAGAGTTACGGATTCCCACCATTAAAGGGATGTCTCTGGCAAACACCCATCTGGTAGTACTGTCTGCGTGCGAAACCGGAAAAGGCGGCATCGATAAAGAAGGACTAGAAGTAGCAGGGATCGGTCATTACTTCCTACTGAGTGGGGCAAAATCAGTGATGGCATCTCTCTGGTTAGTGAATGATCCAGCTACCAGCCTATTAATGCGTCAGTTCTACAATCACCTCTCCAAGGGCAACATCACCAAAGCGGAGGCATTGCAACAGGTACAAATCGAGTTTCTGAAAGGCAAATTGACAGCTAACAGGGCAACGAAGCGATCGCCTGAGGAAGCAGGTGTGGAAGTGAGATCATCGGGTAAGCAACCTGCGGCTAACTTTTCCCATCCCTACTACTGGGCACCCTTCATTTTAATTGGCAACAGCCTCTGAGTTCACTGCATATCCTCCAGGCATGGAGAGGGATAAGGAACTATAGCA
>JBGTOF010000310.1:0-12234 GCA_041742695.1 Elainellales cyanobacterium
GCCGCTGACCGCTGCCGCCGTTGATGAAACCCGCCTGCTGGCCAATAGCTGCATCAGCCGCGACCCGCAGCAGACTGGCCGCTTCATCGTCACAGGGTCGGGCGGGCTACCCCAGCGTCCTGGCGATGCGTCACTGATGCCCTACCCCACAGGAGAAATCCGCTCACTGCCCGACGCCGCAGCTGAGCCGCAGTCTCAGCAACCTGCCTGGCAACCGGGCGACCCGATTGTAGAGCCGCAGGGCGTGTATCAGTTAGAAGGTGGTCAGTTGGTGTTAAGTCGAGAGTGTGAGCCACAGATGGGAGAAATGGGTGGGTAGAGAGCAGGAGAACGAGGGGATAATCAGCAGTCTGTGGTGAGTGCCAGACAGGACATTGCCTTTAGGCGCAGTAAGATAAATTGCCTATAGAACGGGTTCAGTTTACAGAGCGGCGGAATGTAAGCAATCAGGCGACCTCGGAAGTAAATTTTGCGCTCAAAAGGGCATTGCGCTGGAATAAGCTGGCAAATCCGTTGGGCGATCGCAGGATTGTTAATTTCTATAGCTTCGAGCCATGTCTGAATAGAATTCAGCGGGTTTTTAAGAAGAAGGTCTGTCATGGTTAGGTAACCTCTACAAATTAGGGCTTACACAGTTGGATGATGTTTCGCAGGCTGAGCCCACGAAACATCATCCAGACTCCGAAAAACTCGTTTCAATCGCGTCAGTATTGCAAATTCTGAGAAAAGTCTTGGAGGGACGAACCCAGGGAAAACCCATTCGGGTAGGCAAGGCGCACAATTCCCTGACAGTTGTGAAGTTTGAAAAATGTGGGCATTGCCCGCTGACACAAAAGGCTGACTCAAATTGCCAGGTGCTGGTTGAGCAGCTTTACCAGAGCTATTTTGGGTGCAACCCCTGTGACTTTTTCAATTACGTTGCCGTCCTTAAACAGGACTAGGGTTGGGAAACAATCAATCCCAAAAGCCATTGCCGTGGCGACTTCTTGAAAGGCATTGACCTTGATTAACTGGAGTTGCCCCTCAAACTGAGCTGCCAGTTCATCCACAATTGGCTCGAACACCTGACAGGGCTTGCAGTCAGAGGCCCAGAAGTCTACCAAAACGGGCATCGAACTGCTGGCGATCGCCGCTTGCAGTCGGGCCACATCGGCAGTATCGGGCTTCACTGTCGCGCCGAAGCGATTGTCTTCGCCCAGAATATCTTTGCCGATCATCACCAGTTCTTGGGCAGAGTAGTAAACAGGTACCACCAGTTCAGAAACTGGAATTGCACTCACGGCAACGGTCAATGTCGTCTGCGGAAGAGGCTGGATGGGAAACTTTAGGTGAATCTGGGCATAGGGCTTGAGATTGAGAGACCGAACGACTTTAAATTGGGCGATCGCTTCTAGCGGAATTTCAAATGACGCGTCTGCTGGCGCTGTTCCGGCTCCGCTTGTACCAGCACCGGGGAGTACCTGCAAATTTGAGGCTGCAAACAGCAGACGTTGATCGGTCAAATGGCACCAATATTGCGCGTTGTGCAGGGTTTTATAACCGAGTCCTTGCGGTTCGACCTGAAAAACCACAAACGAAGCATAGTGGGTCTCTCCAGATTGCAGGTGGGGCATTTGTGGAGACTGAGGGGCGATCGAGTCGGAAGTTTGAGTAGGGAGGATTGAGTTCAACATAGGGGATGGTTTGAATGAAGTTAAAAATCAGTTGCGGATGAAGTAGAGATAAGATCAACGCTGATTTCGACAGGAATGGTTGATCTCAACGTGAATCACGAGCTTGAGTAATACGATAAGCAACTGTGAATCACAGCGCACCCACATTTTCAGTCAATGTTTTTGGGATTTTCGGACGGAGGAATGACCTTAATAGGTTGAAGAGATTGCAGAAAACTGTAAGCCGGACAAACGCACTATAGTCCGGTCGAAAGTCGCAGCTTGCGTAGAACAAACTGCAAAAAGGTTTCACTTCTGGAAATAATACTGGCAGTGGCTTCCATCCCTGCCTGAAGGCTGCATTCTCGCCCGCCTTTAGACAGCACCGGGCTGTCTATTTGAATCGTGGCGGTGAAGGTGCGATTGTTACCAGAAGCTCGGTCTGTTTGGGCAGTTCCCCCTGCTGTTCCAGCCTGAGCATTTTGGGTGTCTGGGGCGATCGCCGTTACGGTTCCTTTTAGCGTTCCATAGTCCGTGTAGGGGCAAGCACTTATGCGCATCTGCGCCGTTTGCCCAACTGCAACCTTGTTGATTTCCGCATTGGGCACTGACGCCTTGACAATCAGCGGTGCATCGGTCGGCGCAATCTGGGCAATGTTTTCACCTGGGCGCACAATCTGGCCCGGATTGAGCAAGCTGAGTTGAAAGATGATGCCATCGCTGGTGGCGCGAATCACACTGGTTGCGATACTGCGTTCCACCTGCTCCAGCTCTTTTTGGTCGCGCAGAATCTGGCTCTGAATTTCTGACTGACGCTGCATAAGGCTTTTCTTTTCGCGTTCTAGGCTAGCAATCGTTGCCGTGCCTCTAGACTGCTGCTGCTCGAGCTGCCATTGAGCAATGGACACGGCTGCCTGACTCGGATTTAAGGACGCCTTAACCCGCTCGACTCGTGCCATTGCCGTCTGCACCGCAGATTCATACTCTTGGAACTGTGCCTGCGAAATCGCGCCGACCACCACGAGCTGTTGGTGCCGAGCGAGTTGGTCTTGGGCTAGATTCAGGGTAGCCTGAGCTTCCTCAAAATCGGCCTGAGCAATGTGCTTACGTTCTTGGTAATCGCTCTGACTGCGGCTAATTTCGGGATAGACTGCGGCGATCGCCTGCTCTGCCGCCCGCGACTCTGCCAAAACCTGAGTAGTCATCAGCCGAATTTGAGCATCAAGCTGTCCCAACTGCAACTGATTTTGCTGAATGCTGCTTTGCAGTTGACTCTTTTGCGCTTGCAGTTTGCTGTCATCCAAGACAGTAATTACGTCTCCTTGGCGCACAGATTGATTTTCCTTAGCCTGAATGCTCTGCACTGCACCTTCTAGTTCAGACTGCACCACTCGAAGTTCGCCTGCAGGCCGTAAGCTAGCCTCCGCTTTTACCGCAACTTGGTAGCGGGCTACGGCAGAGACACCTATGGCGATGCCAATCGTGCTCACCAGCGCCCAGCCTCCCAGCGAGAGCCAGCGACTAATCGGTGGCATCAGTTCTTCGGTGTTCAGAGTTGAAAGACCCTCTGATAGGGAATGGGGAACGGACGTGAGAATCGGGTTCGGATGGGTAGAGTTCATGGGGGCTTTTATAAAGAGGTGGGTAAGGAGAATATGAATGGGAATAGGAACTTTGACTAGAACGCTATTGGGACTGTCAATCGGAATGTTAGTTAGGGCAATGCGGCACAGCCTCTGCATAGCCTATGGATAGACGGTCAAGCACTGGGCGCAGAATCGGAATGATCGGGGGTGTAGAGGGTTTCTAGGTGAGCACCTACATTCGTCAGCATCGAAGTACGAGAACCCTGCTGCTTCAACCGACCCTGTTCCAAAACTACGACCCAATCCGCCCGCTCCACAATCGCCGGTCGGTGGCTAATCAGAATCGTGGTTTTACCTTGGCGATGTTGCAAGAGTCGATCCATCAGTTCCGCCTCACTCCGCGGGTCTAAGCCAGAGGTGGATTCATCCAGGATTAGAATCGGCGGATTGCTGATCAACGCGCGGGCGATCGCCAGTCGCTGTCGCTGTCCACCGGATAGATTGGTAGCAAATTCACCCAAGACGGTCTGATATTTGTTGGGTAGATTGCTAATGAATTCATCGGCTCCAACAATCTGACAGGCCTCGACGATTTGCTCAAAGGTGGCATCGGGCGTTCCTACCCGGAAGTTTTCTAGAATCGTGCGGCTCCAAAAGTGGGACTCTTGAGGGACAAGCACGATTTGCTGTCGCAAATTTTCGAGCGACAAATCGTGCTGATTATAGGCACCGATCCGAATGTTGCCGTGATAAGACGAATATAAGCCTGCCATCAGTTTTGCCAGCGTACTTTTGCCGCAGCCCGACTGGCCGATGAGCGCCGTGACTTGTCCACCCGGAATGTGGACGGAGAACTGATCCAGCAAATTCGCACGACCGGGATAGTCGAAGTTCACTTGATCGAACAAGATACTGGCATCGGACGGAATGCGCGCAGTCTGCTTTGCGGCATCCTCTGATCCCTCTGGCTGCACCTGGGTCACTTCTTCTAGACGCTCGGTTGACGCCTTAACGCGGGTCAACTCATCAACAAACCCGATGACGGTATTGATCAACCCCAAGAAGTTGTCATTCAGCGCTTTGAATGCGAGCAGTTGCCCGATAGTGAACTGATCCGACGCGCTGACTACCAGGCTGCCGCCAAACCATAACAGCGCAATGCCGCCAATCTGGCTCACCAATCCAGAAAACGAGTTGTTGATAATGCCAATTTGATTAATTCGCAGATTGAGGGTGGCGAGATGGCTAAAGCGGCTTTGTAGCTCGCCCCAAAACTGAGGAAAAGCACCCAGCGTTTTCAGCGTTAGTGCGCCCTTGAAGGTTTCTACTAATACGCCCTGATTGTCGGCGTCGGCTACCAGCGCTGCCTGGGTTTTGCGCTTGAGTGTAGGCTGAAACACAACCACTGAAATCGTCATGGCGATCGCCACTCCGACTGCCAAAAGGGTCAGCTTGTAGCTGTAAAACAGCATTAGCCCCAGAGAAATAATCGCTACAAAGGATTGGCTAGGAAGATTGACCAACACCTGCGAAATCAGATAATTAATCTGCTGGATGTCTTGCACCCGGCTGACAATCTCGCCGCTGCGGTGACGTTCGTAATAGTCCAGCGGCAGCCGCAAAATCTGCTTGCAAAATTCCAGAATAAAGCTGAGTTCTAGCCGCTGAGCAAAATGGGCGACCAAGTGAGACTGAATGAGTTCTAAAGCAGTGCTAACGGTTAGCGTAATCATGACGGCGATCGCCACTGTGTTAAGCATTTGCAGGTCGCCCCGCACCAGCACATCATCGGTAAACACTTGCAGCAGCAGCGGCGAAGCCAGGGATAGCAAGCCTACCACGACGTTAATGATAAACACCTGGCTCAGGAGCGAACGATATACCCAGACTCGCTGAGCCATTCGTCCTAGACTGCCCTTGGGAGCTTCGTCTGCAACGTCGGGACTGGCGGCGTCAGCATTGCGCTCCAACAGCAGCATGACCCAGTCCATCCAGCCATCCGCCAACTCTTGGGCCGAAAGATAACGCACGCCCACTGCTGGGTCTACGACCACAAACTGACGCCCGCGCTTGCCATACAGCACCACCCAATGATTGCCCTTCCAGTGGATAATCGCAGGCAGGGGCACCTCGGTAATCCGGTTTATGACATCGGGTGCAGCCTTGACGGGGCGCGTCGAAAAGCCGAGTTTTTCTGCCCCTTGCTGGAGTCCCCAGAGATTAGTCCCTGTGTGTCCTGTGCCGACCAAATCGCGGATGCGGCGCTGGCTAAGCTTGAGCCCGTGGTGTTTGGCGATCGAGGCGAGA
This sequence comes from Elainellales cyanobacterium, assembly GCA_041742695.1. Taxonomy (GTDB): domain Bacteria; phylum Cyanobacteriota; class Cyanobacteriia; order Elainellales; family Elainellaceae; genus Kaiparowitsia. The sequence continues at coordinate 5,546 of JBGTOF010000310.1, forward strand.
CAGGCCGCCCCACAATCTTCTTCGCCCTGCTGTTGGATGAATGGATACTTCATAGCGACCTCATGGGGGTATTGCTGGATAGTGGTAGGACTATGCGTGCGGGTTAGGCGAGTCCGCTGTAAGAGCAAATTCGCATCTGCGACCTATCCACTCTGTGACTCATAGAATAGGCAAGTTCTATCCGTTTCTCATTCCCCTTTCTTGCCAATCCTGTGACCCAATTCGGTCACGCCAATGGCAAGTTTTGTCCCATAGCCTTGCCGAAAACTGCAAGACAAGCCAAGGCAACGAAAAGGGCATCTCTACTAGTAAGAGATGCCCAAGCGTGAGACGACCAATGTTCCAATCTGGATGTTCTTTTTGCTTTAATTTAACCACTTGCTAGCTGAAGTTACATGCTGGTTCCATTGCTGCTTACCAAAAGCAGCGCCAAACAATAAAGCGACGGATGATCCAGCCATACCAAACGCGGACTCGCCGATAAAAGTAAACATAGCGGCAGAACCGACCGCCGTTAAGGCTAGCCGTTTCTTCTTCGGTCAGGTCAGCTAGCAGGTTATTGTGTGAATTGGTGAGTTGCATGAGTTGTCTCCTTACAGGTTTGTCGTGGGCTAAATAATGCTTAGAGAAACTAAGCGATGTTCCTTCAAGCGTGAATGTTACGTTTGAATTAATTTCAGAATAGGCGTTTGCAATTGGAATTTCATGCACCGTTTCTGCAAACCTGTTGGCCGAATTTGACAGTTAATAAATCGGTTAGACGGCAAGCCCAATTGCAGAAAACGGCCAGCGATGTCCTTCTGTTTTCTCTTGTTGTTCCCTAACCTTGCCGAAAACTGCAAGATAAATCAGGGTAACGAAAAGGGCATCTCTCTGGTAAGAGATGCCCAAGCGTAAAACGACCAATGTTCCAATCTGACGTTCTTCTTGTTTTAATTTGAACCACTTGCTAGCTGAAGTTACATGCTGGTTCCATTGCTGCTTACCAAAAGCAGCGCCAAACAATAAAGCGACGGATGATCCAGCCATACCAGACGCGGACTCGCTGATAGATATAGACATAGCGACAGAAACGACCGCCATTGAGGCTAGCCGTTTCTTCTTCGGTCAGGTCAGCTAGCAGGTTGTTGTTTGAGTTGGTGAGTCGCATGAGTTGTCTCCTTACAGGTTTGTAGTGGGCTAAATGATGCTTAGAAGAACTAAGCGGTATTCCTTCAAGCGTAAATGTCACGTTTGAATTGATTTCAGAATAGGCGTTTGCAATTGGAATTTCATGCACTGTTTCTGCAAACCTGTTGGCCGAATTTGACAGTTAATAAATCGGTTAGACGGCAAGCCCAATTGCAGAAAACGGCCAGCGATCGCCCTTCTGTTTGCCCTCATTGCCAAGTGCCCTTGGCTTGGCTCTAGACCGGCCAAAACTAGCCCTACCAAAAAGTCACTCGGCTACAACGAGTCTTTAAATTCAGTGATAGATTAGTTGGCGAAAGGTTTTAGGGCATTTCTATGGGCTCTATGAACGGTCAATGCTGGAATGGGGTAATTTCTCTACACAAAAACTGCGCGATCGCCCTTATGGCAATGCTGAGTTTGTGTGCCAGATTCCAGTCTGTTGCGTTGGCACAGAGTGCGATCGTTCCAGACGCAACACTCGGTGGCGAAAATTCTCGCGTTGTCCCCAACCTGACTTTTAGAGGGCAGCCTGTTGAGGCAATTGTCGATGGCGCAGAGCGAGGACGAAACCTCTTCCATAGCTTCCGCGAGTTCAACGTCAGCGTAGGACGCGGGGCTTATTTCGTTACGCTCAATCCTGAGATCGCCAATATCATTGCCCGCGTCACTGGCGGCGATCGCTCCGATATCCTAGGCACGCTGGGCACCTTCAGCAATCAGCCTGTTAATCTGTTTTTCATCAACCCAAACGGCATCCTGTTTGGACCGCAGTCCAGTCTGGATGTGTCTGGTTCCTTTTTGGCAACAACCGCTAGTGCGATCGCCTTTCCCGATGGTTCGGTATTCAGCGCTGTCGACCCTGCCAGCAGCGGACTGCTGTCGGTCGATCCTTCAGCCTTATTCTTCAACGCCGCCAGCGCCCAGGGCATTGTCAACCAGTCTGTTGTCACTACAACACCTGCTGGCGTGCCCGCATTTGGACTGTCTGTCAATCGTGGGCGCAGCCTGATTCTCGCGGGTGGTAATGTGACGCTCAATGGCGGGCGGCTATATGCTCCCGGTGGGCAGCTAGAGGTGGCAGGTCTAGCCCAGCCGGGTCAAATTAACTTGGACTTTCAGAATAGCAACCCCAGCCTCCAGGTGTCTGAGACATCTGCGCTAGCCAATATCCGGCTGCACAATCGCTCCGATGCCTCCATCACTAGTCTGCTGGGTGGCGGGCAACTGCGTGTTTGGGGCAACAATGTCACGATTGAAAATCGCTCTTCACTTAATTCGGTCGTGAGCATCGGTCAAACTCCTAGCGGCGGTAACATCGACATTCGAGCTAATCAGCTACGACTAGAGGATGGGGGGGTGATTGCTGCTCAAACGTTTGGGGCGGGACGTGCAGGTGATGTAACGGTGAGGGCCGACTCGATTGAAGTTGGCAGGCCAACTATAGATAACACATTTAATAGTGCGATTAGTAGCCAGTCCTTTCCAGGATCTTCCGGGGATGCTGGAACAGTGGAAATTAGCGCACGCCAGCTTCGTTTGATAGATGGGGGACTAATTAACTCTTCAACGTTTGGGAGTGGTGATGGAGCTACCTTAATTGTCAATGTTGACGATTTGGTTGAAATTATTGGGTTTAGGTCGCTTCCTAACAGCCCAGTCTCTGTAAGTAGTGGACTATTTTCGACCACGAGCTCAGGTGGAACCGCTGGCAATATCACCCTGAATATGCTTTCAGGAGCTTTAGTGTTACGCAATGGTGGACAGATTCAGACTTCTACGTTTGACAGCGGCAGTGCGGGCAGCATTGAAGTGAATGCTCGCTCTATAACAATAGAAGGGTTATCGTCCAATCAAATCCTCCGTAGCGGTATCGCCAGTGAATCTCAAACTCTTCCCAATCAGTTGCCCAGTGGTTCTGCTGGGGATGTCCAGATCAACACTGAACGTTTAACAGTTCGGGACGGTGCGACAATTTCGAGCAGTTCTGAAAGGGGTGGTCGAGGGGGAAACTTAACCATTACCGCGACAGACTCAACTGTGATCTCTGGAGCAGCGACTCGGCTCATTTTCGAAGGCTCTGATTTAGTTCCACAATTTGTTCGGAGTTCATTGTTGAGCCAGGCAAATCCATCCGATCAGCCTGCTGGTAACCTGACATTAACGACTCCTCGACTCACGCTGCTAGACGGAGCGGCAATTTCAACGAGCACCAGCGGTGCGGGAACCGGAGGCGTACTGACAATTCGCGCGGATGATTTTACGGAGATTAGCGGCTCTTTTCTCAATCCGCTAACTGGAACCCAGGTTTCAAGCGGGATTCTTTCTACAACTTTCGGTGTGGGTAATGCTCAAAGCCTGACACTCAACACAGGACGATTGCAAATCCAAGATGGGGGTCAGATAACTGCGGGAACCTCTGGGTCGGGGCGAGCGGGAGATATCCGCGTAACGGCAACTTCCGGTGTTGAGTTAATTGGGCAGTCGAGCGATCGCCTCATCCTGAGTGGCATTAATAATGAATCCACCCTCCAGGCAACCGGAAACGCGGGTAGCATTATGGTTTCAACCCCCAGGTTGGTACTCCGTGACGGTGCTCGTATTAGCAGCAGCACCTTTGGCTTAGGTCAAGGTGGAAATATCGAAATCAAAGATGCTGACTTAATTTCTATTACTGGCTCTGCAATTAGGCTAAGTAATCGTCAAGATGTTCCAGCATCAAGCGGTATCTTTGCTGTTACAGCTGGTTCAGAAAATGCTGGATTTATCGATTTGCAAACCGGGCAACTCTCTATCCAAGGAGGTGGGCAGATTTCATCGGGAACCTTCGGATCGGGGCGAGCAGGAGATATCCGCGTCACAGTAACCTCCGGTATTGAGTTAATTGGGCAGTCGAGCGATCGCCTCATCCTGAGTGGCATTAATAATGAATCTAATCCCCAAGCAACCGGAAATGCGGGCAGTATCAGCATCTCTACGCTGCGCCTCACCTTACGCGATGGAGCCATTATCTCCAGCAGCACCTTTGGCAGCGGCAACGGCGGCAACCTCACTGTGACGGTTGAGGATCTGGCAACCATTACAGGCTCGGCGCTGCGGAGTACGGCAATTGGCAATCAAGCCCAGGGAAGTTCACTCTCGGCTTTTACTCGAGGCACGGGCAGCGCGGGTAGGCTAACGCTCAACACTGATCGCCTGGTGATCCGAGACGGCGGCATTGTTGTGACTTCTACCTTTGGCCTAGGGCGGGGCGGCCAGGCCACCGTCGCCGCAGACACTTCCATTGAACTGGTGGGACAATCGGGCGATCGCACGCTTCTCAGCGGCATTTCCAGCGAATCCGACCCGACTCGCTCTGGCAGCCCCATTTCTGGCCCAGCGGGCAATATCAATGTGTCTACGCCCCGACTGGCAATTCGCGACGGAGCCAGAATCACCAGTAGCAGCTTTGGCACAGGGCGAGGTGGCAACATTACCGTCACTGTGCCAGATTTGGTGGAAATTACGGGCTATGCCAGCCGCAGGGGAACTGGTGGGGGCGATCGATCTGAGGCAGGGGGAATCTCGGCGATTGCTGCTGGCACAGGCGATGCGGGCAACATTCGTTTAGATGCGGGTCGGCTGCGGCTGCGCGGCGGCGGGCAAATCGCGACCGAGGCGTCTAACACGGGTCAGGCGGGTGATATCAGCGTTGAGGTTGACAATGACATCATTCTCTCTGGGCTATCAGATGATGTCGTGCTGGCCTCCGGCATCACTAGCGGCAGCAGCAGCGTGGTTGACCAGGCTGGCTCAGCCGGTCGGGTGCGGGTTTCTACGCAAGACTTAACAGTGGAAAATGGCGCGGCAATCTCCACTGGCACGCTGAGCAGTGGGCAGGGTGGCAACCTGCTGATTGACGTGCGCGGCTCTACGCGACTCAGCGGCTCAGTCAGGCAAAATGTGCAGGGGCAGCTCGTCCCCATTAGCAGCGGATTGTTTACCAACACGCAGGGCAGCGGCAACGCCGGACAAATGCGCTTGGAAACGGGACGGCTCATCATTGAAGATGGCGCGGTCATCTCCAGCATCACAAACGGCACAGGTCGGGCAGGCAACATCCGCATCCGGGCTAATGGCGCAGTTCACCTGCGAGGGCTTGCCGCTAACGGTTCGTTTACGGTATCTGGTATCTCCAGCGAATCGAGACCCTTTGCTAATGTAGATGGCGGCAATGCGGGCAATATTCGCCTCTCAGCGCCAAGGCTGAGCCTCGGGGGCGGGGCGGCGATTTCTGCCAGCACCTTTGGCGATGGGCAAGGCGGCCAGCTAGATGTGCGGGTGCGAGATTTAACTCGGCTGAGTGGTTCTCGCCTAGTCAACGGTCAGCGCGTTTCTAGCGGTCTATACACCGCAACGTTGGGGAATGGAGCCGCCGGGACGCTGAGCCTGAGGACGAACCGACTGGTTATGGACAATCGGGCCAGCATTTCCACCAGTACTATTGGTGGCGGTAATGCAGGAGTGGTGTCTGTGCGGGCGATCGACTCGATTGACCTTAGCCAGGGTGCGGCCATTCTCTCGGCGATCGCCCCCGGTGGCACCGGCAACGCTGGCAGCATCCGGGTGCAGGCAGACTCGCTGCGCTTAGCGGCAGGCGCACAAATCAGCGCTGGTGTGGTTCGCCGCTTTGGCAATTTGCCAGGCGGGCGCGGGCGCGGCGGCAGCGTAGACGTACGGGCCAACACGATAGACATTGCCGGATTTAGCCAAGATGGCTTTTCCAGCGGTATTCTGGCTCTCAGCGAGCGGGGAGCGCGAGGCCGAGCGGGCAATATCACCATCCGCGCCGACCAGATGCGCATAGCCGACGGCGGCATTGTGATCGCCAGCATTTTCAACAACGGTCAGGATGCGCAGGCGCAGGGCGGTGATATCGAAATCACGGCTAATACTCTGGAACTGCTGGCAGGGGGGCAGGTCGTGACTGAAACCCGTGGCGATCGCCCTGCGGGTTCGATTCAGCTGAATATAGCCGACCAGCTCACCATAGCGGGACGCGACCCCAACCGTTCACAGCGGCGCGCCATTGTGCAGCAGTATTTGCAACAGCCTAACGTAACCGATCGCGCCTCGGATGTAATTGTCAATGTTGGTCGCCGCAGCGGTGTGTTTGCTAACGCCAGAGGACGCTCTAACAGCGGCGAAGGCGGCGCGATCGCCATTAGCAGCACGAATCTTGACCTGAGCAATCGAGGACAAATCTCAGCGAGCAGCGCCGGACAAGGCACAGCGGGCAGCATCCGAGTTGAGACGCAAAATCGGCTGCAAACCCGAGATGGCGACATTACGACTCAGGCTCCGCAGTCCTCCGGCGGCAACATTGAGATTAATTTGGTCGATCGCGCGTCCTCTAGCCTCACCCTCCTCGAAGGAGACAGCGACATCACCACCAATAGCCGGGGCAACGGTGGCAATATTACGATCGGCGGTGCTGGAATAGTTGCCTTTGATGATAGCGACATCATCAGCCAATCCGT
>JBGTOF010000319.1:0-2111 GCA_041742695.1 Elainellales cyanobacterium
CAAACCACAGCGGGGTCTGGTCAGAAAAAAACTGTGCGACCGCTTCCTGCGAACGACTGAGAGGCACATCGGGATCAACCTCGCAGTAGGTGCGCTGCATACAGTGAACCAGCAATGGGCGATCGCGCTCAGTTCCCCGACGGAGCCGATACCCCTGAGGAAAGGCGGTGTGGGTAGCGACAGGCTCCATCTAAAGCGGCAGGCCTTCACCCAGGTCGAGCGGCACCCCCCGCACCAGCTGATCTAGCGATAGCTGTGGGTGAGTCAAGTCTTGGTCTAATCCACGGCTAAGGGCGTCGGGTGTCTCAACGGGTGCTGGAGCCGCCATATCCTCTGGCAGAAAGATGCGGGCGCTGACGGCAATTAATGCCAGAGCAAAAATGAGAACCACGAACAGAGGGGCAATGTATTGCCGAAAGAACGCCATAGCTATTTGTGTTGAAACAAAGGTGATTCTCTTTATCCTACACTGATTCACCCAGCAGGCTACTTGCTGAGGCTTTGATGAGAAGCGTCTTCATCTAGACGTATCCCCAGAGAAACGATTAAACAATCGAATGAGTTACTGAGCAATAAATTGCTCGGCGAATAGCTTCGGCAATGCTACGCGCGGGTTCCCAGTAGTTGTTCTATTTAGAGCAATCAGAGCAGTTAATGTAGTAGGTGCCAAGAAGGATTGATGATGCAGAATCGCCTACTTTATAAAGGTAAAAGATTGAGGTTGCATGATTCTTGAAGTAGCGCTTTTACAGATTCAGAAGGGGCAATCTGAAAAATTTGAGAAGGCATTTGGCCTAGCTCAGCAGATTATTCAAGCGAGCCCCGGCTATATTCGCCACGAGCTGCAACGGTGTCTTGAAGTTGAAAACAAATATATGTTGCTGGTTTGGTGGCAGACTCTTGCTGACCATGAGCAAGGCTTTCGCCAATCTGCGGCATATCAAGATTGGAAGCGACAACTGCATCACTTCTACAGTCCCTTTCCAACGGTTGAACATTTTAAATGGGTCGCAGGATGTGTAAATGACTGAGGACTTATGCCGATGCCGATTGTGGCTCTAAATCGCAGACGGCTACATCTCGGCGTGACACAAGTCGCAGCTCACTCGGATAACGCGGCTGTGGGTTTCCCACTAACCAAATCGGTGGAACCATCGTGGCTTCATAACAATCAATTTGATACAAAACTCCAGGTTGATGTTTGAGTTCTACCCACGTTCCGGGCAGATATTCAAACATTTCATCCCAATCGATTATTATTTTGGCAGCCATTCTCTTCAACCGGCTTAATTGCAAGGATGTCAGTAATCTAAGGTTTCAGTTCATGCAACGATTAGAAACTTTCTATTGATTAGCAATAAAAGTGACTTTGATTGAGAATCACTTCGCCATGATTTGGAACCCACGCAACCCAAGTATCCGAGGCTTCTTGGCACAGCAATTTAGCCTCATCGTCACTATAGTCACTCGGTGGTTGGAGCAACTTGACCCAGGCATCTCGGGTATAGGTAATGTGGCATACTGGCTTCCACCCTGAGGCGATCGCCCGCTCCAATTCTCGTGACGATAGGCCACCTAAATAACTCGTTGGGAAGGACATGGGTTGCGCCTCTTACTGACTAACTTTGGTAAACAGACACCTCTTTCTGCGTCTCTTTTTACGTTTAGAAGGAGTCTGCAAAATAGTTTCTGTATCTATTTTTACAAAAACGAGGGGCGATCGCCCAATTATTGTCATAAGTTCATAAATTTCGGCAACCTGGCAAGCTTGCGAAAGTCAAGCTCGCGCCATGCAGACTGAACCCTAACCCTCGCGATGCTGGATAGAGTGCATTCAGTCCCGTATGGGTTTGTAAAACCATCGCAGCGCTGTTTCAGCCTCGAAGCACAGAGCTGAAACAACGCCATCAAATTTGCGTTAGTCAAACCACACTACCGACTTGACTTTATTGCTTCACATAAGCAACTAGGGATACCCCTAGCACCACCAAGACCACACCTGCGATTCGTGTTGGACTGGCGGCATATTTTGTCAAGCCGATTACACCATAGTGGTCGAGAAACAGCGCCGCAATCATTTGACCTGCAATGGTAAGCGCTAAGGCAAGCGA
>JBGTOF010000330.1:0-4302 GCA_041742695.1 Elainellales cyanobacterium
ACCAAAAACGGCACTGTGTAAAGCACAGTGCCGTTTTTGGTAGAGATTGAAATTTAGAAAATAGACTGTTAAGCCATAGTTAGAATTCAATCGCTGGCCAGCTAGGCTCGCGGTAATAAGTAGACATATCTTCGAACTTGCGAAGCTCAGCTCGATACAGCTCAAGCGGTGGCAAGCTGCCGAAATCTAGAAGGCTAAGGTTGACATTGTTTAAAGTCTGACTGAACGCGTCTCGGTCTAACTCAGCGGGAATTGTGCCAAAATAACCCAGCGTGATGTGAGCTGTGAGATGGTATTGCTGGTCAATGCCTAGCCCCATCAATTCATGATCCTGATAAATAGCGCGGCGCAGCGTGACTACTTTTTGGTAGGCATCTTCATCTTTTGGGGCTAGGCAGACGCTGATGGCCCGAGTCCGTAAGGTAATGCCCAACATTTGCCAGTAGGCAGGAGTATTAGATTTAAGGGCGGGCTGCGATCGCTCAAAAATTTGGCCAATGCGATCGCGCAGGTGTGGCTCAAATTTGGGATCCGTGGATGCATCGCGAAATGTGCTGTCCCAGATTAAATCAGCCAGGGTCATATGAAAGGTTTCAGGCGGCACCGGAACAATCATCTGTTCGGGCAATGCCGCCATCAACTGTTGTTGGATATCACGCAACCGAGTGTAAAACACCTGATTCCCAGGATCCTGTGCCCAAGGTGGCGTAATGACAGAATACCCAGGAAAACTACTCACCTCAAACTGGCCATCTTCCCGCTGGTTAAACTTAGGAGATGCCTGAATATGCTGCGCTTGAGTATGAAGCGCTTCGGGCAATGTGAGCCTTGCGACTCGATTGACATAGACCTGAAATGTATCGTCCAAACTAGTCGCCTCGCAACGAAAATGCGTTGGTATTCCCATATATGTCAGTAGTCTTAGGTCAACGCTTTGGGATGATCCCAAGACTACTGCTAATGCAACGCAATAACTCAGAGATAAGATAGCTGCTAGCCGCAGATCCCGTTAGGAGGAAAAATTGAGGCAAGCGCAACCATGCTATCAACATTTTCTTAATGTAGCGGCAATTGGGATGAAAAGACCCCCATACTCGTTACATAAATCGAGTCAGCTGCACTCGATATCGCTCTTTCTTCGTAATTGCAATATCGCCAATTTCTAAGCGTCCCTTGCCACGAATGGCTACTAAATCGCCTGCTTTGAGCGCATAGCTCGGCTGGGACGTATCTTTCCAATTCACGCGCACGTCGCCACTGTTGATGAGGTCTACCATTTTACTGCGCGACATGCCAAACCCAGCAGAGGCGACTGCATCTAGCCGCAGTGACGCTTCCACAGTGGTCATTTCTTTTTTCTTCGGCTCGCGGATCCTAAGGTCGCTGAGGGGAATCTGCCGCGTTTTAACGGGCACTGAGCGCACTTGCACTAGGCTCATTTCCATAAATTCTACGAGGTCAGGCGCTACCACAACTTGTGCTCCGCGCTCTCCTAGCACAATGATATCGCCTGTTTTTTCGCGGACAATGCCAGTGCCTAGCATCGAGCCTAGGAAGTCGCGGTGGGTGGCCGTGTCAAACAGGAAGTTGCCGCTGATATCTAAGGCGGCGATCGCCACCTGAGACTCATCTAGCGGCAGCTCGCTGCGGGCGATCGCCAACCGTTTACGCTCTGCTTGAGGATAGCCGCCCCACGCTAACAGATGAATATCAGTCAACCGGGTAAACATCTGCTGGGCCTCCATCAACTCAGGCGGCGAGAGGAAATCGCTATAGACAATCTCCCAGGTTTTGAGCGCTTGCTCAGCCTGATCAATAATCCGGGCGGCAGTCTCTCGGTTGTCTAATCCTTTGAGGAGATCGTCTCGTGGCAACATGGCAAGAATGGGACGGGGGTATGGGACGGAGTTAATAGGGTTAGCTGAAGCAGCTAAGTCAGGCCATCGGTTCGGTTAGCTAAAGCGATTCGCTGAGCTTGAGGGGTTTTCCCACCAGCGCGCTGACCGCAGCTTCTAAGGGGCTGCTAGGATCTAAGGTAACGCCAAGTTCAACGCTCCAGTTCAATACTTATAAACCCATCATCTTACGTTGCCTGTTATGTCTCTGGATAATTTGCGTAATTTATACCAACAGGTCATTTTAGAACGCTATAAAAAGCCTCGCCATCGGGGCAAAGCCGACCCGGTTGATCGCTATCAACGGGGCCACAATCCCTCCTGTGGCGACACGATCGAGCTAACCCTGCACCTGAGTAGCCCAGCGGGCGATGCGACCGATCCGCTATTGCAGCAGATCGAAGAGGTGAAGTTTGACGGCGAAGGCTGCGCCATTTCAATGGCCTCAGCAGATTTGATGGCAGAGGCCCTACAGGGAAAAACCGTTGCCGAAGCATTGGACATGGTGCAGCGCTTTCAGTCGATGATGCGGGGTGACGCCGAGTTCCCGAAAGACTTGCGAAAGCTGAATGTGATGCAGGGCGTGGCGCAGTTTCCGGTGCGGATCAAGTGTGCCAATTTAAGCTGGCATACGCTCAAGGCTGCGTTAGAGGCGGCTCAAACCGCGGAACCCGTGGGGGTAGTGAGCAACGAATAGAGATTGCGGGGCTGTCAGCATTGCTTATACGGCAGTCGATTAGCGCGGTTCTTGGAATGTTCTGTTAATGTGAGTATTGCTGACTACAGATTGCACGCGATGGATCGAACGTCATCTGCGGCAGCGACCATTCTTTTAGGGGACGGTCGGGTTAGAGATACTAACCCTGTCTTTTGAACCCGTTGATTGGCCACGACTTTACGTTAGTTGAGTGTAGGAGCATTGGTGATGGGAGTACCCTCCACAGCAGACTTTTTAACCTTGGCGCAATGGGTGGGCTTGGGGACTGTGCTGTGCGGGGCGATCGCCGCACTAGGATTCATTTTTAAATGGGGCATTCGGTTTCGATTTGTGGGCATCACGGGGTTTATGGGGGTGCTCACTGTTGGACTGTTCTCCCTGAGCCTGTTTCCACTAACGCGGTCTGTCGTGCCGGGTGCAATTCGCTTCACAACGGTGTATGATTCTGGGTCAACTCAGGTAGTGATCGCGGTGCCCCCGACGATTACCGAAGATCAGCTAACTGCGACGCTTCAGCAGGCCGCTAGCGACTTGTTCTCGCCGGGGCGGCTAGGACGCGGTCGAGACCAACTCCTCGTTCGAGCCCGAACGGTGCTGCATCCCCAAGATGGGGTGACGCAGCCTCTCTATTTGGGAGAAGTGCGGCGATCGCTCTTTAACCGCGATGATGCTGAGATGGCGATCGCCCTTTACCGTCCTAATCTGGAGACGCTCTCGGCAGCGGTAGAGCAGCCAAAGGGCCAGAGCTGAACGCTAAAGCCTGTCACTAGGATTTCTTGGTATAGAGAAATCTTGACCCAATAAAATAGAGTTTTAATCGAGGCCTCCAACTCACGTGGGTCTCGCCGGTTTCTTACTCTCGATTCCCTTCAACCCATGGCACACTCACTCTCCTCTGCGGCTGATTTGGCGACCTCGTTGATCACCACTACCTTGGCTCCGGCGCGGGTGATGCGCGGGGCGGGCGCGCTGGCGCAGGCGGGCGGGGCGATCGCCCAATTAGGTCAACGTCCGTTAATCGTGGGGGGCGATCGCGCTCTGGCCGCAGTAGAGCCATTTCTGTCGCCCGTGCTCGCGCAGCATGCGTTAGATGCTGCTCATGTGCGCTATGGGGCTGATTGCAGCGAAGCGAGCCTAGCTCAGCTCCGGCAGGCGGTAGCCGATCACCAGGCCGATCTCATTGTGGGCGTGGGCGGCGGCAAGGCGCTCGATGCCGCCAAACTGCTGGCGCATCAGAGTAGCCTGCCTATCGCCACCGTGCCGACCTCGGCGGCAACCTGTGCCGCTTGGACGGCTCTTTCTAATGTCTATACAGAGGCTGGCGCATTTTGCTATGACGTCACATTAGCCCGCTGCCCTGACCTGCTAATTCTGGACTATGACCTAGTGCAGACGGCTGAGCCGCGTACCTTGGTGGCCGGAATTGGGGACGCTCTGGCTAAGTGGTACGAAGCCTCGGTGAGCAGTGGTCATTCGGATCAAACCTTGGTAATTGCAGCGGTGCAGCAAGCGCGGGTGCTGCGAGATATTCTCTTTCAAAAGGCGGGTGATGCTCTGTCGCAGCCCGGCGGCCACGCGTGGCGCGAGGTGGTCGATGCGTCAGTCCTCATGGCGGGGATGATTGGCGGCTTGGGTGGGGCGCAATGTCGAACGGTGGCGGCTCATGCGGTTCACAATGCGCTGACTCAC
>JBGTOF010000357.1:0-4797 GCA_041742695.1 Elainellales cyanobacterium
TCCACTCTATTGATTCTATTGTCAAGACGGTTTATTGACTATCTTCTCATCTTTCTTGCCATTCGCTGTCGAATTAACATCAACTCATCAGCCTTAAGAGCAAGATGAGCATAGTTTTGCTTTGCAAGCTCCATAGCTTGATCCAGACTGCACCCCTGACTTATCAAACTCTCTACATCTCGCTCAAATTGATCGTTAGGAGCCATAGTAATGAAGTAGCTTAATTTCTTTTACAAAACTATTAATGCTTGTTATTCCCGTATTTTATGCTGAGAATCGACCAAACTTAGTCTAACTTAATAAGTATTCTCCAAAATTCAAAGATAGGTAATTTTTGAACTTGCCTTTGAGCCATTTCTGGATTGTCACTATGATCGTACCGATCGATTCAGTCACGATCGCCCTCGTCTCATCAAAGCGTTCTAAGCCATTGGCGAAACTGCTTCACCAAAGTGTTTTCACTCATAGGCGATCGCGTCTCGTCGTTAGAGAAACGCAATGCTAAGAACCTGGAAAGGTCATCGGCTTTCAGTAGAGGCAAGGCCACACTGCGATCGCAGCTCTCATATTGACCCTCCTGCAGAGAGTAGATGGTGAGTGATTGACCGTCATAACGCCAGACTTCTGGAATCCCCAGGTCGGCGTAAATCGAGAACCGATCAAGCGAACTGCTGGTAATATCGACTTCAACTGCCAGGTCTGGCGGTGGGAACTGATCTAAATCAATTTGTTCGACCGCTCGAACCATTGCTTCGTGCTGGATGTAGTAACACTGATCTGGCTCCAACCCTCTTCTCAGATTGGCGCGATCGCAGGTGCGTGAGCCTAAGCTGCGAATTTCTAAATCGAGTTCCTCAGTTGCTGCTTCAATGAAACGCCCAATCAGCTTTTTGTAGGTTTCATGGGGATCAAGAGGCATACGAATTTCGAGCGTACCGCGATCGTAGGTGAGCCGAATGGCTGGTTCCGCCTCAAAGTCATTGATTAGCGATTGATAGGTTTGCCAGCTAATATTTCGGAGGATCACCCGATCCGGGCTTTGAATCAGAGTCGCAATCATAGTGGCTCCCAAAATGGTGGGGTCGCTATGTCTAGTTTAAGCGAGGTTGATGGAGTGCAGTGATTGTAGTGGAAGAGAGTGACGCGATCGCTCCTTACCGCCGTTCCCCCACCGACATTGCCGCAAAATGCTCCATGAGTAGGCGATGAATGAAGATATAGCCACCGCCGACTTTTTAACATGCGATCGATATACCCATCAAATAACCGTTGACGATGAGCTTCTGCACTCATCTGAGGAAAGTCTTCAAAGACTTTCAGCAATTGTTTAGCTTTTTTATCATGAAACTCCCTAGTTTTTTATCCAAAAATTCGATTTGGAACGGGAAATTGTTTAACTTTATTTCTTGGCGTCTATGAGGTCGAACGGGAAATAAGTACTTTCAGACTGCGAAATTGTCTAACTTTTTTATCACTCTACAATAGGGCTTAGTGCCCAGTAGCGTTAGCCTTACGCAGTCTTTTTAGAATGGCTCAGGCGGGATTTGAACCTGCGACCTTGGGCTTATGAGTCCCCTGCTCTAACCACTGAGCTACTGAGCCATGCGCTGAAATTTCCAGCTTTATTAAGCTATCACATTGGGCGGGCGATCGCCAGAACCGCTGCCATAAAATCTGACAGATTCATGCCTCTCCTGTTCTCCCAGCCTATCGGTCAATAGGGAGATAGTTCAAAGGCGAGGCAGAAGCGACCCTTAGGCCACCTCCACCTCACCTCGGGGGGCTAGCTGACTGCCTCTTTGGCAAGAAACTTTTCTAACTCCGTGAGAGCATCGGCGTCTACCTTAGTCTGCATGGGGCAGAACTTAGGGCCACACATTGAGCAGAATTCGGCAGTTTTGTAGATATCAGCAGGCAGCGTCTCATCGTGATACTCCCGTGCTCGTTCAGGATCTAGAGAAAGCTCAAACTGCCGATTCCAGTCAAAGTTGTAGCGTGCATGGGAGAGTTCATCATCGCGATCGCGCGCACCTGGGCGATGGCGGGCAATGTCAGCGGCGTGGGCTGCAATCTTATAGGCAATCAAGCCACTCCGAACGTCGTCTGCATTGGGCAGCCCCAGATGCTCCTTCGGCGTCACATAGCAGAGCATGGCTGTGCCATACCACCCCGCCATGGCGGCCCCAATGGCGCTGGTGATGTGGTCATAGCCAGGGGCAATGTCGGTCACCAACGGCCCCAATACATAGAAAGGCGCTTCAGAACACTCCTCCATTTGCTTGCGCACGTTGAACTCAATCTGATCCATCGGCACATGCCCCGGCCCTTCCACCATCACCTGCACATCATGCTCCCAGGCTTTGCGGGTAAGCTGTCCCAAGGTTTTCAGCTCTGCAAGCTGCGCTTCGTCTGATGCATCGTGCTGGCAGCCAGGGCGCAGTGAGTCCCCTAAGCTAAACGACACATCGTATCGCTTGAAGATTTCAATAATGTCTGAAAAGTGGGTATAGAGGGGGTTTTGTTTATGATGATGTAGCATCCACCGCGCTAAGATGCCACCCCCGCGAGACACAATGCCTGTAATGCGATCGCGCACCAAAGGCAAATGCTCTAGCAAAATTCCAGCATGGATTGTCATATAGTCCACCCCCTGCTGGGCATGGGTCTCGATCACATGAAGGAAGTCGTCTGCCGTTAGATTTTCCACATTGCCATGCACCCGCTCCATAGCTTGATAAATCGGCACGGTGCCAATGGGAACAGAGGACGCTTGAATGATGGCAGTGCGGATGGTATCTAAATCGCCACCGCCTGTGGATAAATCCATCACCGTATCCGCACCATATTTCACAGCCAAGTGCAGCTTTTCGAGCTCTTCATCAATGCCAGAGGAATTAGGCGATGCGCCGATATTGGCATTGACCTTGCAGCTAGACGCAATGCCAATGCACATGGGCTCTAAATTCGTGTGTTTGATATTAGCGGGGATAATCATTCGCCCGCGTGCCACTTCGTCTCGAACCAGATCAACGGGCAAGTGCTCCCGCTGCGCCACATACTGCATCTCTTCCGTGATGCTCCCTTGACGCGCATAGTGCATCTGCGACACATTGCTGTGCCCGCGTCGCGTTGCAACCCAGTCTGATCGCATATTCAGTTCCTCAAAGTAAACAGCTTCCCTCCGCCGGTACTAGCCGGACTCAGGTTCTAAGGGTCTAATCTCAGCCTGGACAGATCTGCTCAGGCACCCCTAGCTGGCAGCGATTGTAGCACCAATGTCTGGCGCAAAACTATGAACTTTAGCAAACATGAGTTCGGTAGCGGTGGGTCAGCCCCGCAGCGCAGAACCGACCAACGCTACCTGCGTTGCAGGCAGCACGATTTTATGCAGTTGCTGAGCTGTTGTTGAACAAGAATTCAGAAGAGCACAAGTCGGGAGCTGTGAAAAAAGGATCATCCTAGGTCTTAAGGACTGTATACAGGATGACAAAAACAGTTATTTCATGGACGTTTTGAAAAATTTAGGTTTATTTTTTTATCGAATTATAAGGTTTTTATTTCTTATTTTTGAGAAGATTTTTCCCCATAGATTCCACACACTTTCCACAGGTTTTCCACAGTTTTCCACAGGCAATTCTGCTTTTTCCACAGCTCTTAACGAAGCCATGCGGGGTTGATCAATTTACTGGGGAATATGGAGCGATCGCCTGTTTTCTCATAAATCTCGCTGTTTTATAAATTTATGTAACAAATATGGGGTTCAAACCCCCATTCTTTCGTGAGCCTTTTTAAATCCTAAAGGGGCCCTTAAGCTTTCTAGGCGTTGACAACCCTACCCCCCTTTGCCGCACAATGATGCGACACGAACGAAACCGATCCGCCCAGTCAACGGATTTCCACAGCCTTTTATTGGTTGATGTGGTGATCTGTCAAGAGGGGGCAGGGTCGCTTCTGTGTCCCTGTAAATCGACCTGGTAATACACCCTGTAGTATTGGGCTGGCGAGGGAACGTTCCCTGATCCATCCATCCTGTTGTTTTCTCAACCTTGTCGGTTTGGTTTTCAGCAAAGTTATCAACCCTCAAGGCTTAATTCTTAGTTTCGTCTTTGTCACTCAGCGCAGAATTTCGTCAGCAGCCTGGCGTGAGTAGAGTTCTGTGTAATTTTGGGCGCATCGTCCGCAGTATTAACCCACAGCTTCCAGCGAGGATTTAGTTATGAACGCGACCGTGAGCATCTTGGCAGAAATTCCTGAAGATCTTCATTTATCTTTGCAGGGCTATCTCGACACCCACCCCGACTGGGATCAAGACCGTATTTTTATTGCAGCGCTATCGCTATTTTTATTGCAAAATGGCACTAATGAAGCGCCTGGCAGTTCTGTCGGCTATCGGCGGGCCGCCCGCGTCTATTTAGACACGTTGTTCAAGCACGCGGTCTAAGCGCCGTCTACATAGCTAGCAGATTTGTTCTGGGGTTTCTTTGTCTGGAGGGAGCCCTCAAGGCAGCCCTGAAGTAGCCTTGAACGATGACCAAAACCCTCGCATTGCGGGGGTTTTGATCTATCTGGCCCTTATCCATGGCTGACTGTGCCCGAACGTTGCTACCACCGGGCATCCTATAGGTGAACCTCAATCTTGGCTTGAATGCTACTACTCGTCGCAGAAGCGTACGTTGCAGATCGTTGCAATCCATGAAGTGCTTTGGGTAGGGGGCAGGACCAACGCTATGATCAGAACCGGGAAGAAAGGAACAGGATCATGAGCTACCTCTGGTTTAAAGCGTTTCATATTGTCGG
>JBGTOF010000150.1:0-21715 GCA_041742695.1 Elainellales cyanobacterium
TAGCCTGTCCTGGCTTGTCTTTTAGGGTTTTGGCTAAATCGATGGCCTGCTCATAAGCGTGCAGGGCGCTGTCTTGGGCATAGGCGTTGCTATAGGCATCTCCCAAATCGGTATAGAGCGTAATGAGAAGAGGGGATTGAGGGGTTTGGTGTTGGATTTCGGTGATTTGTTGGAGCAGTTCAGTTAGGGCGGAGGATGTGAGGGGGGTGGGGTCAGGGCGCTGCTCAAACGGAGCTTGGCTGGAGCGAAATTCAGGGAGTGGAATGGGTGGGGCAGTGCCCTCAAACTCAAAGACGCCGCTGCGCCAGCTCCAAAAATCTTGGGCCTGCTGGGCCACGCCTGTTGCAACGGCATCCGAGAGCCACACCACCACCGGAAAGTGGAAGGCCCGCAGCGATTCCCGTGTCCATTGCAATGAGAAAAAGAATTTTTCCTGCTCCGATTTGGCCTCTGTTAGCTTTACCCTCAATAAATCTGCGCCACCCAATACGGTCACCACCGCTTTTGTTTGGCTGCGAAGGCTGGGCTCTTGGGCCACGAGGGCAGTGAGGGTGGCTTTTAGACTGGCTTGCTTGAGGGTGAGCCTGGTTTGATATGGGGTAACGCCCTCTGCTCGCAGAGCCGCTTCGTACGCATTGATCAGCTCCGCTTGAAGGTTCCGATCATCGCAAATGGCCACAAACAGATCGAGCCGATTGGGGTTTGCCAAAATCGACACTAGCAATCGTTGCAATTCGCGTTGGTTGGCGGGGCTTAGCTCGGTGGGCATAAGGGCAGGCGGTTAGGACGGTTCCCCGGCGGCAGGCAGCATTTTTTTACGGCGCAACAAATCTGTAATCATCGGGTGCAGGTCATACCACAGATCGTCGTTCTCATATTCCAACACATACAGCCCATGAAGCAGTTCTAAAAAGTCTGGATCGCGCGCATTGGGTGGGGCAAAGTCCCGATGTACCTGCACCAGTAGATCGTAAAGGTTACTCCCCAAACTGCGGGCAAATTGGTTGCGGAGGTTTTTCACCGCAGCGGTCACAATGTCGGCATTGATGGCGACGGCTTGATTATCTGGAGTCATGGCAAGCTCTACCATGCACTCGCGGCAACACTCTTGCCCCAGTCGGATCAGCTCCCGCAAGACGCCGCCACTGAGCAACACGATCTGCCGCATCATGTCTGGGTCGATCAGGTCTGCGGGAATTCGTTTTTGCAAAATCTTGAGCAGAATGTCGATATTGGGTTCGATAACGGTTCCATCAGCCAAATGGGCTTGATCTTGAGAATAAAATTTGGTGACCGCCAACAACACAATTTTTTGACAGTGAGATTCCAACACTGCCACTAGTTCTGGATCTCTCACCACCGAAATGGGGATCGTGAATACGACCTGAATTTTGGGTGAGATGAGGGCATTGATGTTGTCGCGATAGATAGAAACCACGACCGGCAAATCGAGCTTATCCAGGTCATCGATAATGACCAACACCTCTTTCTTCGTGGCCGCCTGAATGGCTGCAGCTATCCGATCGATCATGTCTGAGAGATCAGTAACCCGTCGCTCATAGGTAATCTTCAGTTCTTCTCGAAAGGTATCTTCCTTTTGAAGCTTGCCGGTCAACCATTTGAAAATATCGACTCCCAGGGAAAATTCCTGTTTGAGCTGGTCGGTATAGGTGCGGCTTTTCGTCTCGATAAACCAGTTTTGGAGAGTGATTTTGGTTTGCTCGGGAATTGGAACCTTCTGCCGCGTCGCCTGACTCAACAGTTGCAGGGCGATCGCATAGAGAATGTTGATGTGGTTGACGTCCGACATCTCCACCATATCGGCAATGGAGAAGAACACCACAAACTTGCCCTGCTCTCGCATCGCTCCGGCAAACCGATTCAGCAGGGTTGATTTGCCGCAGCCCCGATGCCCTGAAAAAATGACCTTGCCACTGGGCGGCGCAGCCAGTATTTCTTGCACGAGCCCTAGCAAGGTTCGTTGGCCATAGTCCACCCGAAACTGACCAATGGCCTCGGCTTCTACGAGGGGAAACAAGTCGAGGTTTTGAAACGCCTCAATAAAGCGCTGGGAGCGGGTAAGGGAAGACATGGTAGCTGGCTGAAAGATTCCCCTCATCATACCGAAGGGTCGCAGCAGTGTACTGGTGTTGTGGCAAGTCTGGCGAATTAAGTCATACTGGGTATTTCGCAGGGTACAACACTACCTGCTCAGCCCATTCAACGATTGCGGTGTTGGGCTTGTGCGTGGACTCTAGTTGACATCAGCCGCATGATAAGCCTGGGGTTTTAGCTCAGTTGATATGCTTTCTAGCACGCGATCGCCCACCTGATCGGGAGGTTCATCGCCCTGCAGTAGCACCCGCACATCCGCCTGGGCATAGAGCGATCGCCGCTGTTCTAGCAGGTTCTGTAACTGCTGTTTGGGATTGGGATCTTGCAGCAGAGGGCGCTGAGTATCGTGCTGTAGTCGCTGATAGAGATGCTCGATTGGCACATCGAGCCACACTACTACGCCGTGGTGCAAATAGCTCCAGTTGAGGCGGTCGAGAACGATGCCGCCCCCGGTGGCGATCGCCAGCCGAGAAAACGCAGACAGCTCACCCAATACTTGAGTTTCGAGCTGTCGAAATGCCGCTTCGCCTTGGGTGGCAAACAACTCGGCCACCGAGCAGCCCGCTACTTGCTCTACCAAGGCATCGGTATCCATAAACCGATAGCCCAGCTTAGAGGCGAGCACTTGGGCAATGGTGGTTTTGCCACTGCCCATCATGCCCACTAGATAAATATTGACCCCGCGCAGCCGGGTAGATAAATCGAACGGCAGTGTAATATCTGACATGATTGAGTCCTCAGTCACCAGTTGGCCTACGCCAACCCTAGCGTGATCAAAACCTTAACGGCTTGCGAGCCCTAACACCAGTCTCCGTGGGGTTAAAGTCGGGTTAAACCAGCACGAGTATCGCTACAGGCGCAGCGGCGGGTTTCCTTGCCCGGGTGGGTGGGGATCGTTATTGTCAGCTTCATCATCGTCATCCCAGTCGTCGTCCCAATCGTCCCAAACTTCTTTATCCCCATCGCGAGAAACGCTTGCATTGGCACTCACAGGCTCGTCATTCAACCAATCTCCCTCTTCCAGCATGCCTCCGTCTCCATCAGGGTGAGATTCGAAGGCATCCACATCGTCTCCTAATTGAAAAGGAGAGTCCCCAAACCCCAGCTCATCCTCGTCCGGCTCATCCACAGACGCATTTGATAAACCAGACGGCAGTTGATCAGGAGGAGTGGGCTGTAGCACTGTTGGGCTTGTATCAACGGCTGGCGACGATGGTCTGGGGGTAGTATAAGGCGGAATGATGATGCGAATCGGTGGCTCTTTTGTGGGGGGAGTCGGTGGTGAGGTCTGCGAAGCGTCATCTATCTGGGGTTTATCTGGAGACGCGGGCTCTGGCTGATCTGAATCGGTAGACGAAGAAGCCGGAGTGCTGGCACTCGGTCGAGTGTCGTCTACGCTGAGCTGGTCGCGTCGGTAGCTGAAGGAGTACACCGTGCCTGACTGATCTTGAGACTCGGGCGATCGCTGAATTTCGACAATTTTACGCGGGGGCAGCGCCTCCTCTGCCACGTTTGATGCGGCAGAACTCTCTGACTGGCCGGGCTCTTCGTACGCAACATCAATCAGGGTTTCTTCTTCAGCCCATTCATCCCACACTTCTCGATCCTTGAGGGTGGGGTCTTCATAGGCGGGTGTGCCAAAGGGCGAGGGATAGGTCGGCGGCTGGTAGCGCCACTCTGGGGTGTTGGCATCGTCTCGGGGGCTATTAGCGGCGGAGGATTGAGCCGAGGCTGTGCTTGTGGGTTTTGCGGCAGCCCAGTCATCCCAGTCGTCGATGGGGCGAACGTCCCAGTCATCATCGGGCGATCTGTCGCGGCTTGGGGCGGCGCGCTGAGCGCGGGTGCTGTCGCTGGGCGCAGCTGTGACAGGGTTGGCGGCAGGGTTGGCAGCGGGATCTGCTGTAGCAGTAGGGCGCGTCCATGCAGGAGGCGTCCAGGGGGTGCCGGTGGGCGCAGTGGGGCGATCGCCCTGCCGTCTGGGTCTATTCGACCGTTTGGGTGCTGAGCGGCGACCCTGCCCGATGAGTGCCGACAGGATGACGGTGGTGAGGGCTCCGGCGGCGATCGCCCCGATCACCCACAGCGCCAGGGGCAAGGCCGGCAGCGATACCCCCACTATCACCAGCCCCACTGGCGCCATATTCTGGAACACCAGAATGACCAGTGCCCCCAGCAGCAGCAATAGCAGAACTAGCCTAGCCATCGTTTTGTGATCCGTATTCCATCTGTTTGCCTCGTCAGGCCATCGTTTACGGCTGATTGGTTTAGAGTAACCCGGCTCGGACGTTACTCTCTATCCGTCGACAAATGCCCTTGCCACCGCTCTAGGGGCACGCAGTCTACGTCGAGCTGATCAAGCGCCCGGGCCACCACAAAATCAACCAGGTCATTCACCGTTTGGGGATGATGATACCAAGCGGGGATAGCAGGGACAATGCGCGCTCCCGCTTCGGCCAAGGTGGTAAGGTTGCGCAGGTGGATGAGGCTCAACGGCGTTTCTCGGGGAACCAGAACGAGCGATCGCCCTTCCTTAAGCTGCACGTCAGCGGCTCGCTCTAACAGGTCAGTACTTAGCCCGGCTGCCAATTTGCCCACAGTGCTCATGCTACAGGGCATAATCACCATACCCTGCGTCCGAAACGAGCCGCTGGCGATACTGGCGCCCACATCGCCCCACGGGTGACAGCGCAGCTTACCGCCCGTATCAACCTCCGCCTGCTGTCGCCAAAACTGCTCTTGCTGAATGGGGTCCAGGGGCATGCGCACCTGGTTTTCGGCCTGCCACACCATATAGGCGGCCTTAGAGGCCACCACATCCACAGTGTAGTCAGCCTGCAACAGAAATTTGAGGGCACGCACCGCGTAAATTAACCCAGACGCACCCGTAATTCCTAAAATTAATGGACGAGACGACACAGAATTATCGCGCGTAGCGCGGACGTAGCGGACAGGGACAAATGCATGCCCCTATCTCCATCATAAAGCGCCTCACCACAGAGGCTAGTCGCAGCAGCATCGTCAGCCCCTGGGCCTACCTAAGCCGAGAAACGGCCCTACAACAGACTGAGGCTATTTCTCGACAAGAACGTCCCTGCGTTGGGCAACCTGCTGCTTATCCTGACGGCCTCGCTGCGAGTTAAAGGAGGTGTTTCTTCGGCAGACATTGCCTCACTCGTTGTCGCGGTCATTGTCTTCTTCGTCATCCGGCTCCTTGCCGTTGTCCTCATCCGGCTCCTCGGCTTCAGCGGTAAAGTCGCGATCAAACTCGGCATCGGTCTCGGCAAAGTCGTCATCATCGTCGTCGTCGGCTTCGCTGCCGCCGCCCACAGCTACGAGGTCAATTTGCTGACGGTAGTAGTCCACACTCTTCACCTGCACTTCGACGCGATCGCCCAAGCGGAACTGTTTGCGGTTTTTGCGGCCCACTAACTTTTGCTGACGTGAGCGGTATTCATACCAATCGTCTTTAAGCGAGCTAACATGCACCAGCCCTTCCACGAGCAGCTCTTCGATTTCTACAAAGAAGCCATAGGACTGCACTCCGGTAATGATGCCGTGGAACAGTTCACCCGTGCGGGCCTGCATAAATTCGGCTTTCTTCAACCCTTCGAGGTCATCTTCGGCTTCTTGCGCCAGCTTTTCGCGCTCGGTCAGGTGCCCCACCAGGGCTTCAAACTGCTCCTCTAGCTCGGCCTGCAGGTCTGTCATCAGCACATTCCAGTTGATCTGCCCATGGCTTGTGCTGCTATGCAGGTCATACCGTTCTTTTGAGCGAGTAGTGCGGCGATCGCGCCCCTGTTCAAACACCGTATGCAGCAAGCGATGAATCAGCAGATCGGGATAGCGACGCAGCGGTGAGGTGAAGTGAGTATAGCCCCGCTCTAGCGCCAACCCAAAGTGTGGCCCCGATGTGGTGCTGTAGCTGGCGGGTTTGAGCGTTTCCAATAGTAAATAGGTCAACACCCGCTCAGCCTGAGAATCCGCAAAGAACTGGGTCAGGTGCTGATAATCGCGGGGATGCACCTCATCCTCTTGCTCTGGCTCATAGTCAATGCCCATGTTGGCGATCAACTTCGCCAGTTCTTGGACGTCGGCAGGGTCGGGCGAGCGGTGCAGGCGATAGATAGCAGGCACCTGCAGCTCAATCAGGTGCTCGGCCACCAGTTGATTGGCCAACAGCATCAGCTCGGTCACGATGGCGCGGGCTGGCAGCAGCGACGACACCACCATGGCGCTAAGCTCGCCCTCATCGTCGTACTGGAATTTGTTGGATAGAAACTTACCCAATTCGGCGCTGTGCTCTTCAGGGAAGATGCTCTCAGGCAGATTGAGGTCAAACGCGCCCCGTTGCTGGCGCTGCTCGCGCACAGCTTTGGTGGTGGCATAGAGCTGATCCACCAGCTCAAAAATGGGCTCCATAGTTTTGAGGCTATCCAGCTCCGGCAGGGGATAGGGCGAGTCTGCTACGCCAAGCTGGTCGCGCTGCAAAATGGCCTGGGCCTGTTGGTAGTCGAGGTGATGATCAACCTGAATGACGCTAGGGTGAATTTCTTAAGACTGAACCTCTCCGGCGGCGTTGAGCATAATCAACACCGAAAGGGCTAAGCGGTCTTCTCCCGGTAGCAGCGAGCACAGGTGGTGCAATTGCTCGGGCAGCATGGGAATCACCACCTCGCCGAGGAACACAGAGGTGCTGCGTTTTTGGGCTTCGAGGTCGATGGGCGATCGCGCCGACACATAGTAAGACACATCAGCAATATGAATCCCCAACCGCCACATGTCGTCGTCTAGACTTTCCAAGCTGAGCGCATCGTCAATGGCAGGACTATGGGGATGGGCAGGGCCGTCAATCGTAATAGTGGGCAGGTCGCGTAAGTCTAAACGCTTCTTGAGGTCAGTTTTGCGCAGCTTGGTGGGCAGTGCCTGCACGGCTTCTATCACCGCATCGGGAAAGTGGCGCGGCAGGTCATGCTTGCAGCACACAATGTCAATATCTGAGGCTTCTTGGGCATCGCTGCCTAGCACTTGGGCTACTCGCCCCAGCGGCAAGTGTTGACCCAAGGGATAACGCAGAATTTCCACATGTACTAGCTGCTCTAGCGTTTCTTCTAGCAAGGGGTCAACACTGGAAGTCAGCTCTAGCTCAAATAGCA
This sequence comes from Elainellales cyanobacterium, assembly GCA_041742695.1. Classification (GTDB taxonomy): domain Bacteria; phylum Cyanobacteriota; class Cyanobacteriia; order Elainellales; family Elainellaceae; genus Kaiparowitsia. The sequence goes on from JBGTOF010000150.1 coordinate 7,269, forward strand.
GGCGATCATCTAGCGGCACTGCTCGGAACTGGGTGTCGTCTTGCTTCACCCGTGCCAGTACCGAGCTATTGGCCCGTTCAAGAATGAGCTTTACCTCTCCTTCGGGACTGCGGCGGCGACTGCCTTCTTTGGTGACTTTAACCAGCACGCGATCGCCATTCCAAGCCGTGTTCAACTGGCTTTCGCGAATGTAGATATCTTCTGAGCTTTCGACATCTTGAATCGCAAAGCAAAACCCCTTACTCGAACACCGCAGCTTGCCTTCTACGACATCTTCATCAAAAATGCGCCGATACTTGCCTCGTTCTTTCGTCAAAATGCCAATGCGTTCTAGCGCATCAAGAGCAATCTGCAACCGCTTTAGACTTTCGTCGTCTTCGCAGTTCATTTTCTTTTCGAGGGCTTTGGGAGCCACCAACTTATCATCAGGAAAGTTGGCAAGCAGCGACGCAATTGAGAAATCCATGTAGCGAGTGTTCCTTAAAGATGTGATGAGCTGTTCTGCACTCGCCGCCAGAGAGATGCGCCAACACACATCCTAGATCTCTAGCTTCAGGCACCGTTATGGTAGCTGACTATGGCGCGATCTCAGCCAGAATTTCAGGTTCAACCCTGTTTCCGCACGGGTTGCCTTTCATTGCCTCCAGTCTGCGCGGCATCGCTCAATGGCCACTGCCGCCGCGTCTATGACCAGACTCATCCCTATCACCATTAACCTGAAGGACACACGAGAGAGCCCAAAGCTCTGGTATTCGCCTGATCTACAGATGGCGTTCGGGAGGGTGCATCCCAGGTTTGCAAGATAGCGCACCCTGCAAGAAGAGCATCGCTCTGCATTCCCCCAATTCCTTTCTCGAAGAGGGATTGAGGGTGTAGACGCGGAGCGGCTTCTCTGTGAGAGGGCTACAAACGTGGGGTGTCCCCGCTAGGAAGTCATTTCACCCATTAACCTGGCCCCTCTGGTGTTCAACCTATGCTTGCCGTTGATCGCCAGCAGGCTGAACTCTCTTGACTGTGCAGTAACTGACTGTGCAGTAACAATCGGTAGTGATGTGTGGAATGTTCATAAGCTACATTACGGCAGCGCTTACGAATACCCACAGTACTAATAGTGTGCTAATGCAGTGGAAAAATGTCAAATTTTATGAAAATAGTGAGCTGGGTTTGAGGAGATTTCTCAATTTTTACCCAATCCTGGCACGCAATCACCCTCGAGTTTGACTACCGTGGATCAGGTTGGGGCGATGGGATTCCATTTGCTGGTTGCTGCTAGATTTAGCGCATTGGATGGATGCTGTGCGAAGGGTGGGCTGAAGCAACGCCATTGTTTATCACTGTTTAGCGCTGCCCAGTGACGATGTAGGCGACTCGCTTGCCGATGTTGGTGGCATGATCGGCCATGCGTTCTAAATAGCGAATTGCTAGCACCATCAGCACAATCGGTTCTACTGGCCCTTGAACGTTGGTTTGCAAGGCTAGCATGTTGTAGACCTCTTCATAGTCTGTATCTACTGCATCGTCTCGCATCTTTACGGCTAGCCCTGATTTGGCATCTAGATCAGACAGGGCTACTAGGCTCATGGCCAACATGGCGCGGCAGCGATCAGACATGATCTGAATCCGGGGCATGCAGGGATGAACTGGATACGGAAATAGTTTGATGGCAACTTGCCCTAGCGCTTTGGCATAGTCCCCAATGCGCTCGAGGTCGCGCACGAGCTGCATGATGGCGCTGAGCTGCCGCAGGTCTTGGGTGACAGGCGATTGCAGCGCCATGAGGTTGACGCAGGCTAGCTCGATTTGGCGATAAAACTGATCGATTTGTTTGTCTTGGACTGCGATCGCCTTAGCGGCGTCTAGGTCACGGTCAAATAGGGCGCGCCGTGCCAGCAGAAATGAATTTTCCACAAGCGCTCCCATTCGCAGCACATCTCTCTGGACGCTGCGCATTTGTCGTTGAAAGGTCACGCGGGTGGTGTTGGTCACGGTCTAACTCATTGGCTGGTCTAAAAACAACAGAACGGGGAGAGAGTTGCTGAAGAGGGTTTCCATAGTATAGCGAGCGAATATAAAAGGACAGGTTAAGACACGGCGATCGCCTTCTCCCTAGGGCGGTAAAATAAGAGCTTCGTTGAGTCCCTAACGGTTGAGTCTTTATCGGTTATGAATGTATCTGCAAGCATGGGTTCGGCTACCGCGACTGCTGGGCATGATTGGTCGGCGCTGTTGCAGGTGTTGATTGAAGGGCGATCGCTCGATGAACCTCAGGCGGAAACGCTCATGCAAGGATGGCTCTCAGAGGCGATCGCCCCAGAACTATCAGGGGCCCTATTGGCTGCAATTCAGGCCAAAGGCGTATCCGCCAGTGAACTGGCCGGGATGGCGCGGGTGCTGCAGGGTCAATCCCTTGGCAGCAGGGTCGATCTGGCGACGCTGCCCACGCCTCGCATCGACACCTGCGGCACCGGGGGCGATGGCGCATCCACATTCAACATTTCCACATGTGTGGCCTTTGTGGCGGCAGCGGCTGGCATTCCCGTGGCTAAGCACGGCAACCGTGCGGCCTCTAGCAAAGTGGGGTCTGCCGATGTGCTGGAAGCGCTGGGGATTCACCTAGCGGCTCCGGCAGAGGTGGTGCATGGGGCGTTGTCAGAGGTGGGCATCACGTTTCTATTTGCCCCCGGTTGGCATCCTGCTATGAAATTCGTTGCGCCGATTCGCCGGACGCTGAAGGTGCGAACGGTGTTTAACCTGCTAGGGCCGCTCGTCAATCCGCTGGCTCCTACAGGGCAGGTGATTGGGGTGTTCCATCCCGATATTGTGGAAACGATGGCGCAGGCGTTGCAACAGCTAGGCCGAGCTGAGGCCATTGTGCTGCATGGGTTAGAGCGCCTAGATGAGGCCGGATTAGCCGACGCCACGCGTCTGTCTGTCTTATCGGGAGGGACGGTCACTACCACGCAGATTCAGCCCCAGGAGCTAGGGTTGAACACTGCCCCTACCAGCGCTCTGCGCGGCGGCGAATTAGCCGAAAATGTAGCGATTCTGCAGGCGGTGCTGCAAGGCGGCGGCACCCCAGCACAGCAGGATGTGGTGGCGCTGAATGCCGCACTGGCTTTGAGAGTCGGTGGGGCGATCGCCCCCAGCGGTGATCTGCGGCAAGATATCCGAAGCGGCATTGACCAGGCACGGGCGATTCTTGCAAGCGGAGCCGCCTGGCAAAAGGTCGAAGCGCTCAAGGCCTATTTGCGATAGGGCAGGGTCTTCCCTATCCCCGCCCACGGTAGGGCGCAACCCCCTGGTCAGGCATCCATATGCCCTCTGGCGGCGGCCCCGATTGGTAAAACACATCAATGGGAATGCCACCACGGGGATACCAGTAGCCCCCAATGCGGAGCCATAGGGGTTCCATTTCGGCCTCTAGTCGTTTTGCAATGGTTAGGGTGCAGTCTTCGTGAAATGCGCCATGATTTCGGAAGCTGCCTAGATATAGCTTCAACGACTTACTTTCTACCATTTTGATATCGGGTACGTAATCGATCACCAAGTGAGCAAAATCAGGCTGCCCCGTTATCGGACAAAGAGAGGTGAACTCGGGAACGGTGAAGCGCACTAGGTAGCGCGTGCCGGGGTGAGGGTTCGAGAAAATGTCGAGAGTGGCATCCTTCGGGGATGACGGTAACCCAACGGGTTGCCCCAGTTGGGTTAAAGATTCGGTGTAGGTCATGAACTGGGTATGTAGACGTTTATCGGTTGATATTGATTTTTTCCGGCAGTCGTCACGGACAGGGACTTCACGCTTGGTGAGCATACGGCAAAAGACGTGTTCAACTCTTCCTGCATTTAGACAGTATTTAGACGCTGCATTTACGGCTGAGTCTTATAATCCTCAGTTTGGGATAAGCTCAGCCCGTAATGTGTGGTGGGCGATGCCGCACGGCATATTACGGGGTTTTAAGGGACTGTGTAACGTACAGTTTCCTAAAACCGACTTAACCCACACTAGGGCTCTGATCACAATTTTTGCTTGAATCTGCTGCCGTTATGGCCCTGAGCGATTGGAAACACTGCTGAAGCGAACACGGCTGACTGAATTAGCCCCTAGGAACGCGGGCTGAACTCTACTTCATTTTGTCGAATGGTGACGTCATAATTGCCAAAAAAGTCGTGACCTAACAGGCCAATGCCTAGATCTGGGCCTGCCACTGCCACCAGCACATTGTTGGCCACTAGGTTTCCCGCTTGCATAGACGAGACATAGCCCAGCGGGAGCAAAATATTGCGATCGCTAGCCGTGTTGACACTAGCGCGCCCCACAGGCACTAGCCCTAGAGAGGCTGCCATTTGCTGGGTAACTAGCGTGCCGCTTGCACCCGTATCTACAATCATCTCAAATGGCTGGCTGCCGTTAAACATGACCCTAATCACAGGGGTGCCGGAGGCACGGCGCACAATGGGCACCCTCACACCTGCAGTAGCAGCAGGCGCTGCGGCTAACGAGGGGGCAGGCTGTGGAGATGGGGCCATCGCTGCGGGGCTGGCGGACGGTGCGGGTTGGGGCGTAGCGGCGCGAGGCGGCGGTGGCGCCAGAGGGATCGGCTGTGGCACGGTGCGCGAGGCCTGCTGTTGTGCCACTTGCAAATTGCGACCATACTGCCCGATCCGGGTTTGGGCGCTGGCATAGTCGGGGGCAGTCGCGGGTACTTGGCGTAGTAAATCAAGCGCCTGCTGCCAGCGGCTAGCAACTAGGTTCCAGTCATCGCGCGATTGGGCAATCTGGCTCATATTGGCGGCACTGGCTCCTTGCTCAAGCGCTCGCCGAAAGGCTTCAGCGGCAACGGTATCAGCCGCCGCAGTAGCCGTTGTGGAAGAGGCTGCCGCATCTAAGGATAGGTCTGAACTAGATGACTCAACGCTTGCAGTAGGGACTGTAGAACGGTTGATGCTGACGGAAGATGCCCGTGGGCTGCACCCCGCCGCTACGACCAAGCTGGTCGCCATCAATAGCCGAACCCAATTTTGGTTCACAGGTCTCTCCGGTCGAGTCATAGTGTATCGTATCGTGTTCTGAATGCCCATCGCGATCGGGTAGCCCTAGCTGGCATCCCTGCAGGCGTGGGTCGAAACCGCGCTCTAATCTGTTCTGACAGTTGAATCAAATACAACAGTTGAATCAAATACAGTTTAATTCAACTGTCAGAGTTACTCTCGCCTATCGTTCCCCCGTGTTCCTAATACAGCACTGTTGGGCTTAGATGAATGTGCAAGAACACTGGGGTGATTTTGTATGATAAGCCCTGCGCTTTAGATTCAACTGTTCAATCTTGACGCTACTGCTCAGAGGGTTGCTATACAATTAGCGCTGATGTCGTTTGCAAAGCATGATCGCTAACCCTCGTTATAGTAGCGGCATTTGGATCGTGATTTTGTGTAAGGTGGGTTGCACCTGCCGCGTACAACATCATGATTAAACGGAAACTACTCTCGCCCGTTATCTAAGGATCTAAGGATTGCTCATGTCGTCACTTGCCCCTCAACCTGCGCTGCTTGTGTTAGCTGATGGTACGGCCTATCGCGGTTGGTCGTTTGGTGCGTTGGGCACCACGATTGGCGAGGTCGTGTTCAATACAGGGATGACGGGATATCAAGAAGTGTTGACTGACCCCAGCTATCGGGGGCAGATTGTGACCTTTACCTATCCCGAGTTGGGCAATACAGGGGTGAACCCAGAGGATGAGGAATCGGCACAGCCTCATGTTGCTGGGGCGATCGCCCGCAATGTGTGCGATCGCCCCAGCAATTGGCGATCAACGCAGTCTCTGCCTGACTATCTGGCACAGCACCAGATCCCCGGCATCTACGGCATTGACACTCGTGCTCTCACCCGCAAGATTCGAGCCTCTGGGTCAATGAACGGGGCGATTTCTACTGAAATGCTTGATCCGGCGGAATTGTTGATTAAGGTGCAGAAGGCGCCGAGTATGGCGGGGCAAAACTTGGTGCGAGACGTGACCACGCCCTCTGTTTTTGAATGGTCAGAACCGACCAGTACCGTGTGGGAATTTCGCGCCACCCCCAGTGAGGAGCAGTTCACCGTTGTCGCAGTGGATTTTGGAGTGAAGCGCAATATTCTGCGGCGGCTGGCGAGCTATGGCTGTCGAGTTATTGTAGTGCCCGCGGATACGCCCCCTGAGACTATTCTGAGCTACAAGCCCGACGGCATCTTTCTGTCGAACGGCCCTGGAGATCCGGCGGCGGTGACAGAGGGGATTGCATCCGTGAAGGCGCTGGTAGAGGCGCAAACGCCTGTGTTTGGTATTTGTATGGGGCACCAGATTTTGGGCTTATCCCTAGGAGCCGAAACCTTTAAGCTTAAGTTTGGGCATCGCGGGCTAAATCAGCCCTGTGGTCTGAGCCAGAAAATTGAAATTACGAGCCAGAATCATGGGTTTGCGATCGCCGCTGAATCCCTTCCTGATGCAGATGTGGAGATCACCCACCTCAACCTTAACGACCGCACGGTAGCGGGACTGCGCCACAAAACATTGCCACTGTTTTCAGTGCAGTATCACCCCGAGGCTAGCCCTGGCCCCCATGATGCGGACTACTTGTTTGAACAGTTTGTGCAGTCGATGCGGCAGCGGCGGCAAGCCACCGTTTAGGCTGTGCTAGAGCCGAATGGCTAGAGATTGCTAAACCCCTGGATGTGCCGTGCGCATCCAGGGGTTTAGCTTATCCCGAATTCAGATTTGTTTAGAAACTGGGTTAGCGGGGTGGGTCTACTTGCTCAAACCAGGCGACGACACCCTCCGCTAGGGCATCCGCTAACTGGCGCTGCGCCGTCTCATCCACAATCCACTCAAATTCGGTGGGGTTGATCATAAACCCGAGTTCCAGCAGCACTGAGGGTGCTACGGCAGGACGAGTGAGTGCTAAGTTGTTCCAAAACACACCGTAGGATGGGCGATCTAGCCGCTCCACTAGGTAGTTGTGCAGAAACATTGCCGGACTGTGTGCTTGAGCTTGATACCAGAAGGTGCCGATGCCAGCCGTGTTTTCGGCATCGCCGCTGTCGGGTAGGGCGTTGTAGTGCAGGCTAAGTGCCAAGGTGGGCTCGGTATCGTTGATCATCTCAGCCCGGGGATTGGGGAAGATATCTACATCTTCGGTGCGGGTCATGATGACGGTGGCACCGCGGGCTTCTAGGCGATCGCGCAATAGCAGTCCCACAATCAACGCTACGTCTTTTTCGGGATACCCGGTCGGGCCGCGTGCGCCCAGATCCTCTGGCCCACCATGCCCCGGGTCGAGCAAGATGGTTGTGCCTTCAAGAGGGGCACCTCGTCTTGGAGTGCGCTGAGGTGGATGCCGCAGCGATAGCACCAGCGTGGTGCCCTCATAGTGCATGCGGTAGCCCCACTGCTGATCGCGATGCATCTGAAAGCGGTAGTCTACTCGACCTGGGTTGGGCTGGCTCCAGTCGAGGCGTTTAATAACTGGATCAGTGCTAAGGAAGATGGTGTCGGTTTGGGCGGTGGTGTTGTGCAGCGTTAGCGTCAGGTGGTCGCTGCCCTGCTGCACGTCTATGGGCACTGGCGTTTGCAGCGGAAAGCGCACCTCCGTCCAGCCATTGGCTTGCCGCGCTGTGACGCCGCGAATCACGGTTTGCACGGGCACAGAGCCCGGCACAGGCTGCACTTCGGACGCCCGAATCCACGCGCCATAGTCTAGCCGATACCACTCTCCTTCGCGCCCTGTGACGGCTGCGCGGGTGCCCGTGGGCAGGGGCGTCAGGCGAGAATAGGTGGTGCTGGGGCCGGTTCGAGCGGTGCCCGAGGCTGCAGTCACTTCCACTCGCGTGGGCTGCTCGGGCGACAACACGGTGACTGCTCCCGTCCCCGGTGTTGTGATCACCTGTCCATCTTGCTCTAGGGTGAACTGGGGAATGCCTAGCGGAATGCCACCGACTGCATCGCTGCCGTAGTAAACGGCACCAGGGTCTAAGAGCGATCGCCCGATGACGCAGCCCTCATAGGTCTGAGCCGCAGGGGTGGCACCGGGGGTAGGGTCGGTTTCATCCGTGAGCACGGCAAAATTGGAGGGCAACTGCGCCACGCTGTCTTGAGGCTGCAAGGGAATGGTTTGCTGATTTAGGCTGACGGAGACGAGCGCGTTGGTGGGGGCGATCGCCCCAAAACAAATCGGTTCATCTATCAGCCGCGCCACATCTATGGCGGGGCTAAGCGACCCCTCTGCAAAGGCGACCCCCACCGGGGTAGGCGGCATGGCAGACACCCGCGTGACCCGAATCACCAGCGTTTCATCTCCCCGCTGTAGGGTAAATTCGTTGTCCCCCATCTCCAGTGGAAAACTCGGCGCAAAATGCCCCGCTGGGCTGCGGTTGATTTCGACACCATTCACCGTGACTACGCCGTCGGGGGCTGCGGTGCCAATCAAAAAAATCTGCGGTGCGGTGGTCTCGTGCCCATCATCGGGATACACCACCGACAGCGGCGGCTGTGCCCAACTGACCGACACCAATCCCACTGTTCCAGTCATTACTGTGGCGGCTCCTAGCGCCCAACCTGCCCAACCTGTCATCAAGTCTTTTTCCTCACTGCATCTATACCGCTCGACTACCAGAATAAACGCCTAGGGTTTAGCGTCGTGAGAATGGGGGCGAGGCGTAACGCAACGGCATACGCGTTCTGGATATTCTGAACAATGTGGCGTGAGAAAAGCTTGCGCCACATCGCCCAAGTGCGCCCATCGCCCAAGTGCATTAGTTCTGGTTGTGTCAGTTTATCCTAAGGCAGGATTGCCGTAGCTTAAAATCAGGGATCGCCTTTAACGATGAAACGCTTTGAACCATAGAACCTATGAAACGGGGGACGCATTAGTGAGATAGTGCCAGAGCCGCATCCGCTCCTGCTGACGCCTGCTTAAACTTGGATCCTGCACAGTAGTCATTCGGCAGATCTCTGTCTGCGTTTATGTACGCCACCTCAACCGTTCTCTCGCTGTGCATGTGGGGTTCGGGCGATCGCCCCTGCCTTACAACGCGCATAGCCCAGCAGCACCCTTTCTATCTGGGCTACTATGCTACATCATGGGACATTCGGGTTTCCAAAAAGATACTGCTGGTCTTTCGCTATATTAATAGGCCGCCTTACCAATTTTCCTCAGTCGGATCAGTCTCCCTCCAAATCTCTACGGTCAAGTCATTGAGATAGAGAAATGCCTCATCTAACTGCGCTGGCGTACCTTGCAGTTCTACATCAAACCAGCCATCATCGCAGGAATTATGGCTGAGCAGCGCCGCTGTCACGTTCACCGTTAAGTGATGGCGCGTAATCAGGTTTGAGAGAATGGGCTCGTGCTGATACTGTTTGGGAATTCGTAAACGAACCCGAGTTTGAACCTGTCGCACAGCCGCCGAGCCGATGGGCTCGGCATCTTGAGAGGGAAACGAAGTTGGGTTCATGACAATTGCTCGAATAACGTCAAGAGACTACGCACGTGATCCCGAGTCGACTCTCTGAACGACTTTAAAACTCAACAGTCACCAATCTTCAAGTAACCGGTCTAAACAGAAGACAGAACGGATGGAGCGGGCAGCCCTGTATGGCAGCTAACTTTTACTCTGCTTTTCTCGATCGAGGTGTATCAATCCTCCGTTCGAGAATTTCTTTGAGCAGCAGCGTCAGTGCCGCTAGGCACGCTAACACGACCGATGCCGCAAACGCGCCTTGTGAGTCGTAGTTGCGATAGGCTCCATCCACATACAGCGTTAGAGTTTGGGTGCGTCCAATGATGTTGCTAGATACGACGGCGATCGCCCCAAACTCTCCCATAGCTCGCGCGGTCGTCAAAATCACGCCGTAAAACAGCGCCCAGCGAATCGACGGCAACGTCACCCGCCAAAAGGTCTGCCAGCCGCTTGCACCTAGTGTTTTGGCAGCTTCCTCTTCTTCTGAGCCAATCTCCTCTAACACCGGAATCACCTCCCGGGCCACAAAGGGCGTTCCTCCCAAAATCGTCGCTAGGGCAATACCCGGAAAGGCGAAGATGATGCGAATATCCCACGATTGCAGCAGTGGCCCTAGCACCCCGTTCCGCCCGTAGAGCGACACCAGCATCAGCCCACCTACAATAGGCGAGATCGAAAAAGGAAGGTCAATGATACTCAGCAGCAGTGTTCGTCCGGGAAAGCGGCGACGGGCAATCACCCAAGCGGCGCACAGCCCAAAGACAACATTGAGCGGCACCGCCACAGCGACTGCCAGCACTGTAAGCCGCAGCGCCTGGATAAAGTCACGATTGGTCAGCGACGCCACAAACGCCCTAAACCCATTGCTAAACGCGCCGATAAACACATAGAGCGTGGGCAGCAACAGCACCAGCACTAGATAAAACACAACCGCCGAAATCAGCGCGATCTTTGTCCAATCTCGCGACCCATCACGCTTGGCTGGAGTGGTTGGTTGGGATAGTTTCAGATTAGGTGTCACTGTATCGTTGCCCCCAGGCTTGAAAGAGGTTGATCGCGACCAGCAGCACTAGTGAAATAAGCAGCAGCACCGTGGCAATCACTGTGGCTCCGGCCATGTCGTTTTGCTCGATTCGCTGAAATACCAACACAGGCGCAATCAAATCTTGAAACGGAATGTTCGCTGCAACCAGCACCACCGAGCCAAACTCGCCTACGGCGCGGGCAAACGCTTGTGTTGTTCCAGTCAAAATAGCCGGAATAATGGGAGGCAGCAGCACGCGCCAAAAGGTTTGCCACTTAGAGGCCCCCAGCGACCAAGCCGCTTCTTCGAGCGCCACATCGAGTTCTTGCAGAACGGGTTGCACCGTTCGCACCACAAACGGCACTGAAATAAACACCATGGCCACAGCAACACCCAACCGCGTAAAGGATACGCGAATGCCAAACGGCGCTAAAAACGAGCCGATCCACCCCGTCTGGCTATAGACCGTTGCCAGAGTGATGCCCGCAACCGCTGTAGGTAGTGCAAAGGGCAAGTCAATTACCGCATCCAATACGCGCTTAAAGGGAAAGTCGTAGCGCACCAGCACCCAGGCGGTGAGTGTTCCTGCAACACAGTTAATGGCAGCAGCCACCAATGCAGTCGTAAAGGTGATGTTATAGGTCGAGAGGGCAACCGGAGAGGTGGCAATGCGCCAAAACTCAGGGGGAGATACGGAGAATGATCGCAGAAATAGCGCGGCGATGGGCAGCAGCAGCACGATGGAAAGATGGGCGACCGTTACCACCCAGGGAAACGAGAGGCGGCCGAGCCAGCGCCCAATCGCTGGGAATGAAGCAGACCGTGATGAGGTTGAAGCTGTCATGGCTAAGGATGAAAACACCTAAATAGTGTAAGGCGGTATTCAGGTCAATCAGTATGGATTGAGGAAGAGCTAGGGGGAGGATGCTGGGTGAGCGCAAGGCTCAATCTAGCGTCCTCCCATCGCTACGCCGACTAGACGGGATACCAAACCACCCAAGGGCTAGCGTCGAGCAATCTCGGCTTGGATTTGCTCAAACAATGCCCCATCGGCAAAGAACTTGCTGCCAATCTCTCCCCAACCGCCCAAGTCGCCAGCGGTAAACAGGTTCTCAATTTCGGGATATTCAGCTGCGAATTCTTGAGTCACTTCATCGTTGACTGGACGAAAGCCGACTTTGGCAAATTCGCGCTGAGCCTCGGGGGTAAACAGAAATTCAACAAAGGCTTCAGAAACTTCCCGCGTGCCGCGCTGATCCACATAGGTATCAACCACAGCAATCGGATTGTCAATAGAAATGTTGCTGGAAGGAATTATGTAGGGCAGCGTTTGGCCTTGCTGAGCGGCCAGAATCGCCTCGTTCTCATAGTTGATCAAGGCATCGCCCTGATTTTGGGTAAAAAAGGCATCTGTCGCTTCGCGGGCATCGCGGGGCAGCACGGGCACGTTGGCATAGACATTGGTGACGAATTCTTGTGCCTGTTCTTCGGTGCCGCCGTTTTCGGTAATAAAGCCCCATAACGCTAGATAGTTCCAACGGGCGCCGCCAGACGTTAGGGGATTAGCGGTTACAAACGAGACATCGTCGCGGGTGAGGTCATCCCAATCTTGAATATTTTTAGGATTGCCTTCGCGGGTGACAATCACACCCACTGAGCGGTGCACAATACCGTCACCAGTAGGAGTTTCTTGCTCCCAACCTGGTTCAATCAAACCGGCGTCCTGAAGCTGAATCGTGTCTGACGGAATTGCCAGGGCTACAATGTCCGCTTCTAGTCCGTCAATCACAGCACGAGTTTGGCTGCCTGAACCGCCGTAGCTTTGCTCAAAAAAAACGTCTTGCCCGGTTTGTTCTTTCCATTGCTCTGTAAACAACGGAATGATGTTTGCATAGGCTGCCCGGGTTACCGCATAGCTAACTAAGGTGACAGTAACGCTGCCACCTTGTGCTGGCGCTCCATCGTCCGCTTCTCCTGATGCACCCGTTTGACTTGCCGGGTTGCAGGTGGCAGCGATGAAGGTTAAGCCTGCACCGACCAACAATAGAGATACAAACTTACGGCGCGATCGCCCGAATTCATGCCAATTCATAGAATTTGTCCTTTGAGAAAGCAACTATTTAGAGATCAGAGGCTTCTACGTGATGAATACGCCGACAGGCGGACGGCTTGAGAGCTATGCATTACAGCGCACTGTACTGACTAAGAACGTGCAACTAAAAACATCCCGATGTGGTGAGGTTCTTACCTTCTAGTAGGAGTGGCGCAAGTTGTTGCGCTACTCCTACTAGAAGATGTTGCCTACGTTTGCATTGTCCCGAAAAGCTATCTCTTAGCAGGTCTGATGAGACCTTCTTAGGCCGCTTGATAAAGCAGATACCAACCAAAAAAGCGGAGCAGGCAAAAATCTCGGTAAGTCGGTCAACTTTTCGGTGTATTGGAGTATAGTACACGAAAGCAAAGAAAAACCACAGTATCCCTATCGAATTATCGTAATTTGAATTTTCGTCCCTTTCTTGATGCCTGGAGGGTAATAGCAGTGGGAATCCTAATCGATAACGTTTCCAAAAATTTTGGCGATTTTAGGGCCGTGGATGGGGTTGATCTTGAGGTAAAAACCGGTTCGCTGGTGGCATTGCTGGGGCCGTCAGGCTCAGGAAAATCGACCTTGCTGCGGCTAATCGCTGGGTTAGAGCAGCCCGATAGCGGCAGAATTTTTCTAACCGGACGAGATGCGACCTATCAATCCGTGCAAGATCGCAAGATTGGCTTTGTGTTTCAGCACTATGCGCTGTTTAGGCATCTCACCGTGCGGAAGAATATTGCCTTTGGGCTAGAAGTTGCCAAAATGCCCAAGCATCGCATCACCAACCGAGTAGAGGAATTGATCGATCTAGTGCAGTTAACGGGGATGGGCGATCGCTATCCCTCTCAACTCTCGGGCGGTCAGCGGCAGCGGGTGGCGTTGGCGCGGGCACTGGCTGTAGAACCTCAAGTGCTACTGCTTGACGAACCTTTTGGGGCACTAGATGCCAAAGTTCGCAAAAACCTAAGAGTCTGGCTGCGGCGACTCCATGACACCGTTCATGTCACGACTGTGTTTGTTACCCACGACCAAGAAGAGGCAATGGAAGTGTCGGATGAATTAGTGGTGATGAACAAGGGACAAATCGAGCAAGTCGGCAGCCCGGCAGAGCTATATGACAATCCTGTTAGTCCCTTTGTGATGGGATTCATTGGGGCCGTAAACGAGTTGCCCGCGTCCTCCTCCATCTTTCATCGCCGAGAGCATGCCATCACCCAGTCTAAAATCTTTCTTCGCCCGCATGATGTGGTCATTGCCGCATTGCCCTCGTCAGAGTCCGTCCCAGCTACTGTGGTGCGGGTGGTTCACCTCGGGTGGGAGATTCAGGCCAAACTGCAGGCCGAAGATGGGCATAACTTTTCTGCCTATCTCAATCGGCAGCAGTTCGATGACCTGCAACTGCACCAAGGGCAAGCTGTATACGTCAGCCTCAGAGAAGCAAAGTCATTTGCTGTGTAATGTCAGTTTGGGTTAAGGCGGGTTTTAGGTCACTGCGCGTCGTTTATGACACATTAGGGGTTGAGCTTATTCCGAACTCAGGTTACTGATTGCTGGGGCGGTCGCTCAACCGGGTCGCTCGAGAAAGTTAGAGGCTTAATACGCTCTAGAGCCACCAGTAAACGGTCGATGCTGGCGTTGGGTTCTAAAAAAGAGAACATATGACGAAACCGGATTCTGCCAGCGGTATCCACCAAAAATTGCGCCGGCAGGGGTGCACCTAGCGCTTGCCCGGTTTGATACATTCGAAACACGCGACCAGTAGGGTCGCTGAGCAGCGGCATGGGTAATGACAGGTCTTGTTGCACCGTTTGGCTTTGCTGCGGATCGGTGCTGGTTATCATCAAGAC
>JBGTOF010000366.1:0-6001 GCA_041742695.1 Elainellales cyanobacterium
TGCATAGCCTGTATGCAACGGTCGAGACGGTTGAGTTGGTTAAGACAACGGGGGATGGGGAATCTTCAATGCGCCAAGGTTCCCCATTCCTCAATCCATCCATCGATGTTTCACGTTTGAGAGTGGGCATCAAAAAGGATAAGGCCGATTACCCCATGGGAGTAATCAGCCCTATCCTTTTTGGCTTACGTTGTAGGGTGGCGCGTCTTAATCAACCTATCGGGTGCAATAGAACCTGGATAGCGGATGGGTTATGCATAGCGGGATTGAAGCAATGATGGGGTGGAATAAGGCAGCCCTTACTCTACCCCATCATTGTCCCATTTAGGGTTGCCGACTGCTGTGTTTACGAGTCTGGGGCGATCGCCACTCCCATCACAGCTGATTAGGTCAACGCATCCAGATAGTCGCGGACGCGGTTGCGCCGCTTGGGCTGGCGGAGCTTTTGGAGGGCCTTAGCCTCGATTTGGCGCACGCGCTCTCGAGACAGATCCAATGCTCGGCCAATTTCTGCCAGAGAGTAGGGATGCCCGTTGCCCAAGCCAAACCGCATCTGAATCACGTCCCGCTCGCGGGTAGTGAGGTCTGTCAGCAGTTGTTGCAGATCATAGGCTAACGATTCCCGCGTCAGCAGATCTTCCGGGGTTAGTCCATCCTCAGACACCAAATCACCCAGTTCGGTATCGCGCTCTTTGCCGACTTTAGTTTCAAGCGACACGGCTTGGGGAACGCGCAATAGCACTTCCCGCACTTGCGGAGCCGTCATATCTAGCTCTTTTGCAACATCTTCGATAGTGGCAGTGTGCCCTTTCTCCTGAGAGATTTTGCGCTGCGCTTTTTTGATCTTGTTGAGCTTTTCGGTAATGTGGACGGGCAGGCGGATGGTGCGGCTTTGAGTGGCGATCGCCCGCGTAATGCCTTGACGAATCCACCAATAGGCATAAGTGCTAAACCGATAGCCCTTGGTGGGGTCAAACTTTTCTACAGCCCGCTCTAGTCCTAGCGTTCCCTCCTGAATCAAGTCCAGCAGTTCTAATCCCCGGTTTTGGTACTTCTTCGCTACGGATACCACCAACCGCAGGTTGGCTTTAATCATGTGGTTTTTGGCAGCGACTCCTTCTGTTTGAATGCGCTCCAACTCCTCAACGGTTTTGCCAGAGAGTGTCGCCCAGCAGCGCTTGCCTTCTGCCAGCAAAGGCTTCAAGTTACTGATATCAACACCGGCCTCAGTAGCCCAGCGCTCCAATGAGGGGCGGTGTCCCAAAAGCGAAGTCAACCGCGCTCGCGCTTCCATCAGTCGAGTATATTGCTGCATCACCGCATCGCCATCCGTTGCAGCAGCATAACATTGCTCCATCAGCGCCATATAGCGCTGTACTCGCTGCGCTTCGGTGACCTCTTCGTCGCGCCCTAATAATGGCACACGCCCAATTTCTTGAAGGTAAAGCCGCACCAGGTCAGTTGTCCGACGCCCTCTGTCTTTGCTGAATGGTCCATCTAGAGGTTCGTCGATGTCTAGGCTGACAAGTTCAGTTTCGATGTCCTTCTCGATATCTTTTTCGATCTCGTTATCGGTGGGCGCATCGTTATCCTGTACCCCAAACTCCTGGGAGGTTTCTTCGAAATTGGTATCGGCGTAGTGCAGATTGGACGGCTTCATTTCGTCTTCGTTGCTCCAGATAAAGGGGGCGACCGGTGTCCTGCCTTGGGTTAGTATTCCCTCGGATCAGAACTAACTAATCAAGACTGCTCAGGAATGTAGGAGTTCCGTTGCATAGAACGATTACTCCTCAAGGGGTAGACACCCGAATGTCGGGAAAACCTAGAAGTTTCTCTCTTGCTAGAAATTTACGAGAGACTACTGATACCGTCAGGATTTTTGAGGAGTGATACGCAGATCTACATAGAAATCCACCCGTATTTCGCACAGCATAGAAAAATTGTTGCAATTCCTCTCGTTGAGTTAGTCAGGACTTATGCAAGGGATATTTGAATAAATGGATGCTTAAGTTGCTCAATCAAGTAGTCCGACAACATCCCATGGTTCACTCGGTAAATCGTTGGGCCTGTTGGATAAGCAGTAGGCGAGTTGGTTAAAGTTCATCCTTCTCGTTCCTTCAACGCCTCCCTTTGCCTCACTTTATTCCTGCGTCAGTCCTGACATAGAAAGCTACGCACTTTGCCACTATTCGAGAATGTTCCCTAAATTTTCAGAGAATATTTAGCGTATGAAATTAAAGTATATTTTTACTTTGCAGAGAAGTTTTTGCATTAGACGTGTGCTGATCCTGTCAGTGACAACGCTAGTTCGTCTCAGGGGCATCACACTAGTTTTTCTAGATTTAGAAAACTACAGCCACAACTTGAGTCGCAATTAGTCTGTATTAAGGCCATCCTTTCATGCCCCTCATCAGGGTTTAGGAACCCCGCTCTGCAAAGGGTTTACAGCACTTGCCTCTTTCACCGCTATAGCGTCGTTGTGAAAGAGGCGTGCCCCTAGTGCAGCTCCGCGACAGTCCGCTGCCCAGAAATGAGGTTTTTGGTCATTTTTAGACTCTTTGTGTGTGTTTCCTATGAATCCTGTTGTTTTTCTGGGCTATATGCCGCATGGACAATGCTATCTCTGGCAGACCAACCTAGTAGGACTCCATGTTTTATCAGATGGGCTGACGGCGATCGCCTACTTCTCAATTCCCATTTCGCTGCTAGCGCTGATGCGCCAGCGTAGCGACTTGCCGTTTAAGTCAGTGTTCTTGCTGTTCAGCCTGTTTATCATTGCCTGCGGCTCTACCCATTTGATAGAGATTTGGACGCTTTGGCATCCCGACTATTGGGTGTGAGGAGTGGATAAGGCCTTGACGGCATTCGTTTCTGTCTATACCGCGATGCAACTGCCGGAGCTAGTCCCACGGGTGCTTGCGCTGTCTCGCCCGGCAGACTTACGGGACGCGAACGTAAAACTTCAGGCAGAAATTGCCGAGCGTCAGGGCACAGAAAAGGCTCTGCGACTGAGCGAGTCCCGGTTTCGCCTGCTGCTGCAAGACTTGCACGTGGGTGTGGTGGTGCATAGTCCCACCGGAGAGGTTTTGCTAAGCAACAACAAGGCGCTAGAACTGTTGGGAGTCACGGAAGATCAGCTGCTGGGAAGCAGTAGTTTAGATCCGCGATGGAATGTGGTTCATGAAGACGGCAGCCCGTTTCCTGGGGAGACGCATCCGGTGGCGGTGGTTCTGAGCACGGGAATGCCTGTGCGAGAAGTGGCGATGGGGGTGCTTCAGCCGCAATCGGGCGATCGCATCTGGCTATTGGTTAGCGCCGAACCCCGGCATGATGCCGCCGGAGCCGTGACTCAAGTCATCGTCACCTTTACTGACATCACGGCTCGCTACCAGGCTCAGGCAGAGGTAAAAGCCCAACGCGCTTTTTTGGATCAGCTGATTGAGATTGTGCCCAGCGCCATTTTTGTGAAGGATGGAGACGGGCGCTTACTGATCGCCAATCACGCCCACGAGATCGCGTATCGTATGCCCTCGCGAGAATTAATCGGTCAGTCTTGTCATCAGTTCACTCACTATTGGCCAGATCATGTCTTGAGCGCGTTTTCAGCTACCCACGCGCAGGTGATGCAGACTCGACAGCTCCTCCGCGAACTCCAGCACATTCCTCAAACGGATGGCAGCTTTCGCTGGTACCAAACGGTGATTAGCCCTTGGCTCGATGCCGATGACAATGTTAAGGGGATCATTGGCAACGCGGTGGATGTAACGGAGTTGAAACTGGCTGAGGAAACCTTAAAGCAACAGTCAGAGCACGTTCGTCTGTTGGGGTTTATTGTTCAACGGATTCGCCACTCCCTTAATCTCAACGAAGTGTTGCAGGCGGCGGTTGTTGAGGTACGACACCTCCTAGAGACTGACCGGGTTTTGATTTATCAGTTTCACCCCGACTGGAGCGGAACGGTGATTTCAGAATCTGTAGAAGACCCCAACCTCACACTCATGGGGCAAATGATTCATGGTTCCTGTTTTGAAGACGATGCTATGGGCCGTTATCAGCGGGGGCAGATCACGATTGTGCACGATGTGCCGGGTAGTGTGCTGGCACCGGGCTATGCCAAGATGCTGGCTCAGTTTGGGGTGCAGGCCAACTTGGTGGTGCCAGTGCTGGTGGGCGATCGCCTTTGGGGTTTGTTGATTGCTCATTCCTGCCAGGCTCCGCGTCAGTGGAAAGAATGGGAATGCCAACTGCTTCAGGAAATTGCCTTGCAGTTAGGGGTTGCCATTCGCCAATCGGAGCTATATTTTCAACTGCAAACGGCCAATCAAGAACTAGAACGTCTGGCAACGATTGATGATCTGACCCAGGTGGCAAATCGGCGACGGCTAGATGCTTTTCTGCAGCAAGAATGGCAGCGGCTTGCTCGTAGTCAACACTCTCTGTCGCTGATATTGTGTGATGTGGATTACTTTAAGTGCTACAACGACCGGCTTGGGCATCAGGCGGGCGATCGCTGCCTGCAACATATTGCTCACCTGCTCTCCCAGGCTGTGGGACGACCCACTGATTTGGTCGCTCGCTACGGGGGCGAAGAATTTGCGATCGTGCTGCCCGAAACTGACTCAGCCGGGGCGCTCCACATCGCGCAAGAACTGCAACAGGCGGTGCGGCAAGCGCTGATCCCCCATCCGTCCTCTCCGATTGGCCGCTACTTAACGCTTAGCGTAGGCGTAACGTCCGAAGTTCCTGCAGTAGGGCGATCGCCCGCCGACCTTTTGGCCACCGTTGATACGCTGCTCTATGTCGCCAAAGATCGAGGCCGCAACCAAATCGCCTACAAATTCGAATGCTAACTTTTGCCCCATTCATCCTATCTAAATACACACAAATTGCCCTGACTATGGCAAATCCGTTGAGATCCCCCTAAATCCCCCTCAACAAGGGGGCCTTCCGACTCGGTTCCCCACTTGCCAAAGGGGACTAGGGGGGATCAACCCAGGCGAATCCTCGTCGGAAGACTTATGTGTACTTAGTAGCCCCATTCATCGTGCTGAAATTTCAGCCAAAGCGTCAGCACGGTTCAGCACGATGGGGGCTGACGCTATTCTGGCGGGGTCGAGGGCGTAATGGAGAGCTTTTGGGCACGGGTTTCAGCTTCGGCCATCACCGCAGCCATGTTCTCTAGCATTTCGCCGGGGTAGGTTTCGAGCACTTGGGTCGAAAGCGACACGCGCCGCTTAATGTCATCTAGGTCAATCACTACCGCTTTAATTGGCTGCCCTACCTCAAACACGGCATCCAGCGACGACACGTAGTTTTTGCTGATTTGCTTGATGTGCAGAAGACCGCTGGTGCCACCAAATTCCACAAAAACACCAAACGGGCGAATGCTAGAGATTTTTCCATCGATGAGCTGACCCACCGCAATTTTGCTAAGGCTAGCCGCTTGAGACGCCAGCCGCTGCGACAGCACTAGCTTTTTGGCCTTGGGGTTGACCTCTAGCAGCGTCACCGTTAGAGCCTTGCCCACCAGTGCATCCAAATTTTCACGCTCGATCAGGTGCGATCGCGGAATAAACCCCCGTAACCCATCGACATCGACCGTGACACCGCCACGATTGGTGCCGCTCACGCGCACCCGCACCGCTTCATCGGTGTCTTGCATCGCAACGAGTCGATCCCATAGCTGATTGAGCGCGAGCTGCCGCAGGGATAGGGTGACTTGCCCATCGTCGTTTTGCTCACGAATAATTACAAATTCGCGTTCTTCCCCGAGCGGCACGACCTCGGTAAGCGGCTGAGTGCGGCTGAGAGAGGCTTCTTGAAGCGGTAAAAAGGCAGAGGACTTGCCGCCAATGTCAATTAATGCGCCATCCGACTCGTAGCTAAACGCCTTGCCGCGCACCAACTGGCCCTGGCTAAATTCATAGCTGTGCTGCTGAAGCGCTTTTTCAAAATCATCACGAGAGAAGGACAAGTCAACCTCCCAAAACCAGTGCCAGTG
>JBGTOF010000432.1:0-11918 GCA_041742695.1 Elainellales cyanobacterium
GTGGTGTCCCAAAACCCACTTAACCCAAATTGACGAACCCCTGCTGCTTGCCTTGTATGCATACGGCTTAGCAGTGTTTCAGCCCCACGCTACGAGACTGAAACACCACGTGGGAATTTACGGTTTACCCACAAATCCCCTAACGCTCTGCCTTCGATCTCTTCAGCATATCTAAACCCCCATAGCCATCAAGCTAGCGGCGTGAATTGCAGCGCCAATCAACCCCACTCGGGAATTGAGCACAACATGGACTGGGATATTTTTCATCAGCGGGCTCACTCGCCCCTTCTGCAAGAAGGCGCGTAGGAATGTGCCTTCTTGCAGCAAATCCAGGTTTTTCGTAGCAATCCCGCCTGCTACGTATAGGCCACCATAGGGCAGCAGCTTCAGCGCTAAATTCCCTGCTTCTGCTCCATAGGCGTCGATGAACAGCTTCATTGTTTCCTGGCTGAGATAGTCAGTCTCGGCATGTGCCGCTTTAGAGATTTCAGCCGCGAGGTCTACTGTCTTGTGTTCTTGCCCAATTTCACCTTGCCAGTTGCGATAGATCTGCGTCATTTCGGGCGATTCTTCAGACGTATGGCGATCGCGCAAAAACTGATAAATCGCCACGATGCCCATGCCCGAAACCACTCGCTCCGCTGATATGCGTTCAATGTTGTACCGATCGCGCAGATACTTCAGCAGCTGAAACTCTAGCTCTGAACGGGGTGCAAAGTCGGCATGCCCCCCTTCGCTGGCATAGGTACGATAGCCATCAGCATGGGGAATAAGGAAACCCTGGCCTAACCCCGTGCCGGCCCCAATGATAGCTACGGGTGCCATCATCTGGGGAACTCCCTGCTGCAACGTATAGATATCTTCAGCACCAAGCCCAAGCACTCCATAGCCCACTGCTGCAAAGTCGTTGATCAGACTCACAAGCGGAATATTGAGTTTGTGACACAGATCATCAGCGGCCAGCGACCAGCCCAAATTCGTTAAGTCAGAGGTTTGGTTAATCACTGGGCCAGCAATACCAAAGCAGGCTTTTTCAGCCTGACAAGGCTGCCCTACCCGTTCGGTAGCCTGCTCCATAAACTTATGGACTATTGGCACTAAACTGCTGAACTCGCGACTGGCATAGATGGCTTCATGCAGCGTTAGTAAGGTTGGCAAGGTTGAATCAGGCTTGGGGTCAGCCTGCACCAGTCGCAGAATGGTTTTAGTGCCACCAATATCTCCGGCTAGCAGTAGGGTCATGGGTCTTGCAAGAATGAAGGTCTAATAAGCTAAATCGGGGCGATCGCAGCCCGGATCCATCATAAAGAGCCACGACGCAATCAGCCAGTTAATTTGGTGACTCAAAACACGTCGTCTTCACGCCCTTCCCACCAATCTCCTAACGCTAGAAGCAACTGATTGATATCCTTTAAGGTTTTAGCGTAGCCCTCTGGTGATAAATGAGGGCTTTGCTCTTGCAGCTTTTTCCAAACGCAACTGAGCTAATAGCCAAGGCTTGGCAGCGCTATCCGTGTGTTCAATAAATTGAGCTAACTCATGACTATCCATAGACCTATGATAAGTGGCCCTGCCTGCTACCTAAAGCTGCTGCATTGAGCCTGACTATAAACCTTACGCAGAGAAAGAGTTCCACACTTACCTAATTCTGCACTGTTCATAGGATGAGTGAGCCTCAACACATAACAGCTCAACACGTCTACTGAGTGTCTATTTTCACTAGACTAACAGGCGCATTTCCCCAGGCCTATTTTTTGGATTCAATTGTATCCTCCAGTCAGGCCAATGGTAAATCTAAACGCAAGCTTTGCTTTAAAGAAATCCTGCCCATATAGGAATTCTTGAGTATAGAGCGCTTTAAAAAGCATAGGCTAAAACATTCCCATCACGGCGGACAGCAACAATACCGTCAATATCAAATACTCCATACTATGAACATTAGTTCATGGATAGATTGTCTCTTGACGCAACCTGGGC
Source organism: Elainellales cyanobacterium (assembly GCA_041742695.1). Taxonomy (GTDB): domain Bacteria; phylum Cyanobacteriota; class Cyanobacteriia; order Elainellales; family Elainellaceae; genus Kaiparowitsia. The sequence continues at coordinate 1,978 of JBGTOF010000432.1, forward strand.
GATCGCACCTATAACTCCTCCATCTTTGAGCGATTGGCGGCTCTTCTCCATCGTCAAAGTTGCCACTGAGAATCCATCCTTCCTGTGTTTTAAAAGATGCATCCTATGAGCCTCCGAACTCTCATGCCTCATTGCGTTTTCATGAGGGCGTAGGGCGAGCGTTCCCGTTCTCAAACCGATTTCTGAGCATAGCGCTCCGTTTGGGATCACGCTATCTCAGCAGCTTTACGCAAATTTAATACATTTTTCTATTGATCCCCAAGCCATCAGTGCCATAATTAATAAAGCTAGAGTGAATAGTACTGTAGTTTATTTGCCAAGTTACATCCAATTTCACAATTAGGGCTGGTGACTGAATTCTATTTAAACTCGGTTACTGTTTATTTCACTATTTCAAAGCCTGAATACTGACCGGAATCATCATCTCTGCCTTGAGTTGGTTGCTGGCATGATCAAAGTTGTGACATTCTCAGAATAATGTGGATTGCTGGGCAGTACGCGGCATCAGCCATTTAAGAATTAATTGAGGGTTTAGACATGCAAGTGGTAGAAAAGGTTCATTGCCCCAATTGTGGAAATAAAGCAGAACGAATGCATGGGGTGGAGCAACAAATCATAAGAACCCAGTGTGCCGCTTGCGACTACCTTATGGTTACCTGTGCCACAACAGGGCGAGTTATCGAAGCGTACGCCCCAGGTATTGCTATGCCTGCTTCACTCGCGCGCTAGCAGTTCTTTAAATAAAACGAGTCTTTAACTGAACCCCTTAATTTTGACAGGTACGACGTCGGCGTATGCATCAAAGTCGAGGGGTTTAGGTTTAGCATTCATGCCTGCTGAAGAGGCTAGATGTTACAACTATTCTGTTTATTCCATCACATCCCACATCTTAATCAGCGCCCTAATGTTATGGGTCACGGTGGTAAATTCAGAGCCTAAAGGTTTGCCCCCTATTGCAATTGTATGCCTTAGTTCAATGTGAGTTCGAAAGCGTTATTTCAGCTCCGCACGGCGGGACTTAAACACCTAAAGCCGTGCTGCCCACGTTGCAGGCAGCACGGCTTTAGGTGTTTGCCAAATTGAAGCGCTGAGATGGACTATCTACAGTAGTCCTACAAAATGTAAAGGCCCATGCCCGCTGATCAATTCAAGAATCAGCGCAATAAAGCCTAGCATCGCCATCCGTCCATTCCAGACTTCTGCTGCAGGGGTGATGCCCCATTCCCAGCGCTCGGGTGGGTAGATTTTGACGCGCTTTTCAGGACGGGCGATCGCATCTAAGGTTACATTGGGTGTGTTTAGCGCATCCATAACCATATCCGCTAAATCTGCCATGAAGGTAGGGTGAGTATTTAGCGCAGGCACTCGCTGAAACGTCTCAATCCCGGCTTCTTCAGCAATTTCCCGATATTCAATGTCGATCTCTTGCAGAGTTTCAATATGCTCTGACACAAAGCTAATGGGCACCACCAGCAACTCTGCGACACCTTGACCCGCAAGGTCGGCGATCGCATCTTCGGTATAAGGCCGCAACCACTCCACAGGCCCAACCCTGCTCTGGTAAGCCAGGGTAAAGTCGTTAGGTCTGTCAAGTGTGTCCATAATCAGCTGAGTGCAGGCTTCAATCTCCCGCTGATACGGATCACCCGCTTCTTGAACATAGCTGACAGGCACGCCATGAGCGCTAAAAAAGACATGCACCCGCTCTGGCTCTGGAAACTGATCCAACTGTTGAGAAATCAGATCTGACATCGCTTGCAGGTAGCCAGGACGATCGTACCAGGAGGAAATTACTGTGTGCTCGATTTGCTGCAACTCTACATCATCGTCCCACAAGCTACGCAGCAGCCGAAAGCTAGACCCACTTGTGCTGATTGAGAATTGCGGGTACAACGGCAGAATAACCAGCTTTTCAATGCCATCACGCTTGATTCGGGCGATCGCCTCTTCTGTAAACGGAGACCAGTAGCGCATGCCGATGTAGACTTGCACCTCTTGCCCTCGCTGCCGCAAGTGCTCTTGTAAAGACTGTGCCTGCTCCTCAGTAATGCGACGCAGAGGAGAACCACCGCCAATCTCTCGATAATTTTCTTTAGACTTGCTCGCGCGCGAGTTAGCAATTAACCAAGCCAACGGCTTTTGCAGCAGCGGCACCGGCAGCCGAATAATTTCTGGGTCGGAAAATAAGTTATATAAGAATGGCCGAACATCTTCTAGCTTGTCCGGTCCACCCAAGTTGAGTAAAAGAACGCCGACTCGACCCATGATGGCTACCGCTTTCTCACCTTTAACATTTGTAACTGATTTTAACAACTAATGCCCAACATTAGGAAATTGTTAACCCCTCTTGCTTTAGCTTTACTCGAAACTCATTGAATAGCAAGCACCTATCCACTCGGTCTAAACGCTGACCTGAAATAGCTTAAAAGCCCCCAGAGATTGCCCCATGCACATCGGGTAAACGCTCGGCAATCTTACTCAAGTAGTTATCGTAGTATTGGGATCATTTAGGAATGGCCCTATCCAACTCTAACGCTATTGCGATTGATATAGATAACGTAAGGCCAAGAACATTGTTTTAGCTCCGCGTAGTGGGGCTGAAACAACGCTAGACCGTACTTACGGTTTAAGGGTTTGTCGAACCGACAGTGTAAACAAGAAACAAATTCCCTCATCCAGCTACGCCTACTTACCCCATGGCAGATCCATCAACTATCGACCTGCATATCTCCAAAACCAATCAGCGGCTTAAGGCGGCGCGTATGGGCTTTCAGGTAGAACGCCGGGGACAGAAGCTGAGCCTGCGGGGAACATTGCCGCCACGGCCCGGAAGCCACCGTCTCCGCCCACATCAGCAGCGCTTACCCTTAGATTTGCCCGCCACGTCGGTTGGGCTCAAGCAAGCAGAGCAAGCAGCCAAGGTTGTTGCAGCCCAGCTAATCCAACATACGTTTGACTGGCACCACTATTTAAGAGTGGATGGCGGCCGGCTGCATCAGATGGATTTACCAGAGCAGATTCAAGCCTTTAAGGCGCATGTGCTGACTCATCCTCCGCGAGGCAGTAACCCAGGCTCAGTCCGTTCTACTTGGGATATGGCCTATGCTCCCTACTGCAAAATGTTGCTGAAGTTGGCGATCGCTCGCCCTAATCTGAGTCTGCCTGAGGTAATTTGCCTAACCGTGCAACAGACAACGCCCCATAGCCGCAGCCGCCAAGTATGTTGCACGGCAATGAATGCTCTAGCTTCGTTCTTGCAAATCACCCTACCCATCGACCTCAAAACCTATTGGGGTGAATATGGCACTAGCAAAACCCAACGGCGTGATCTGCCCGATGACGACGCTATTCTTGCTGCCTATGATTTAATTCCTAATCCTACCTGGCAGATGGTGTATGGGTTAATGGCCACCTATGGATTGCGGAATCATGAAGTCTTTTTCTGTGATTTAACCGCACTCAAAGCGGGCGATCGCACTCCCATCATTGAAGTACTTGAAACCACCAAAACCGGAAGCCATCAAGTATGGCCCTTTCCACCTCATTGGGTAGACCAATTCAACCTGCGGCAGGGCGACCTACCTCCCCTCACCACGGATCTCAGCCAAACTACTCTGCAACGCGTTGGGCAGCAAGTTTCCACCCAATTTCGTCGGTATGGCATCCCGTTCTCGCCCTATGACTTGCGCCATGCTTGGGCTATTCGCACCATCCATCTGGGCATTCCCGATACTGTCGCAGCAAAAATGATGGGTCACTCCGTCGCCATCCACACTCGCACCTACCACCGCTGGATTACCCTACGCGACCAACAGCAGGCCGTAGATGCAGCCTTACAGCGACAACAGATCCAAACTTCACAGCCTAGCCGCCTGTAATACGTTAACCCTGAGGTCGAGAACATTGTTTCAGCCTCGCGGGGCAAGGCAAATGCCATTCGCCTCATACAACCAGGGGAAACCAAGGAGGATTTAGGAGATTTCTAGGAAAGAAGATACCAGCTTTAATCCAGCAACTATCGCTGCTGGAGGGTGGCAGTGCCCACCATTGGGAAACTAGTTTCCAGAAGTCGCCTTAGAGTAGGCATTTGCCGAACGGACAGTACTTTAAAAGCAGCAGAGCCCTTGCAATGCAAGGGCTCTGCTGCTTTTAAGTTAGGCGCAGTGCAGTTAAACCACTATTGCCCATGCGACGAAGACGGCGATAGATCAGACCAGGCCTGTTTCACCAGATCCGTATCTGCCATCACACTGCCTAGATAGTTCCCAGCAGGCAACGACGGAAAGCGCTTGTAGGGCACCACATCTTCACCAAAGTAGCGTATGTATTCATCACTATTGACCATGGTCTCAACCGCTGCCTTCAAGCCGCTATCGGCCAACAGCTTGTTATATTCCCGAATCTCTGCTTGAGTTGCCGGAGCACGCCCTAGTATATGGCGGAATAGAAACTCAATCACCTTGGTGTTGGGGTAGGGGGTATAGAACCGCTTGCAGTAGATTTCAGAGCTAGCAAGAGTTTTCACAAACTCCCGAACCGAAATCTCCCGATTTTTCAGCTTGCTCTCTAGGTCAGAGCGGCGGAACTCACTTGGCACCTGCCCGCTAAACACGTCCATTACCTGTACATAAATCGCATCTATGGTTAGGGTATTTTCGCCCTGAGTCATATTGGGATTCATGCGGAAGATGCGGGCGGGTTTGCGGCGCGATGTGCCCACGCCCACCTCAACCGACTGCCCTTGGCCTTCAGCCAAGAATGATCGACCTAGTTCCACAAACTTAGGCTTAGTCATATCCATCTGACGTGCCTGCGTTGCCATATCGGCGATCGCCCGGCTCATCAACGGCATTGTGGCCCCATTCATCCGACTCGACACCGGCTTAAAGCTCGGCACCACCAGATCACGGTTTTGCTTGGTCAGCGTATTGTAGAGCTTCTGCGTGTTAGGGAAGTTAGCCGCAGGCAGGGTCAGGTAGCGGTTGTAGGGCACCACGTCTTCGCCAAAGGTCTCGGCATACTCGGCCGTGCTCACCATCGCGTTGATAAAGCCTCGCAACCCCTGAGTTGCCAGAATCTGGTTGTACTTGCGAATCTCCGCCTGATCCAGCGGTGCCCGTCCCAAAAAGTGCTTCGTTCCGAGCTCAATCACCTTGGTATTAGGATAAGGCGTGTAGAACTCCTTAATGTAGAGACTCGACGTACCGAGCGCTTCCACAAACTCCTTCACCGTAATTTCGCCATTGCTCAGTCGGCTCTCCAACACGGTGAACTCATTCTGGACAATATAAGGTGCAACATCCCGCTCAAAGATTTGACGATAGGCGGCACCAATCACCGTCTTCACCTCAACCTTATCGCCGATATTGTTGAGCTTAAAGATCTTCTTCTGCGTCCGCTTCTTGCTCACACCTTGATCGGCCCGGAACTGAAGATCCGGCTGGGTTCGCATCCCCTTAACCTCGCCCAGTTGAACAAAGCGTGGCGCTTCATCCACCGTGGACTTGGTCAGCCCCTTAGTATTGATGCTGCCCACTCGGCTGGAACGCAACGATAGCCCTGACGGAGTTAGATAGCGCTCATAGGGAACGGTGTCTTCCCCAAACACTTCGTTATACTCCGCAGTGTCAACAATGGCATCCACTACCGCATAAAAGCCCTTCTTCGACGCCAGATCAAAATATTGATTGATCTCTTGACGCCCATACGTAGGCCGACCCAATAGTCGACGATGGATGTATTCAATGGCCTTGGTCACATACAACGGCGTCCAATAGAGGCTGCGGAATAAGTCTGACTTTGCCAGCATCCGTACAAACTCGCGCACGGTGATTTCACCGTTCTCCAGCTTGATTTCTGCCACCTTGAGCCGTTGCCCTTCGTAAACATCGCGCCCCATCACCTGCAAATAAATTGCGCGAATAATGGCTTGGGTCGAGCTTTCTGAATACTTAACGCTTACCCCTTTAGAGCCACCGCCCTTACCAAAGGTGCCCGTATAACTGGGGATTTGATCCAGCTTGAATACCTTCGGCCCCAAAGCACCCGGGGCAACTCCACGCGCCGCCGGATTGCTGAGTTGGTTGTTAATACCCGGCCCTCGATTGATCAAAATGCGGCGCGTATCCTTACCAAAGGGTGCAGGGCTAGCGCTGGGGTTGCGGGTCTCCTTAGGGAAAATCGCCCCAAATTGAATCTCTAAGGGGTCGTTGCCAGAACCATAGACATGCTGATCGGGCAGCGGCTGAGTATAGCGAGCAAACGTGGTAATGAACTGAGGAATCTTGCGGAAAGGTGCGCTGTACTTAAGCAGATCTTGCTGCGGCCCCCAGTTGCGACATTCTTGCGCCTCTTGCCCCAGACCTCGCAGGTAGGGCACCGTCTCCTCGCCAAAATAATCCGCATATTCTTGAGAATCAACTAGCGCGTCTACAAGCGCTGGCAGCCCGCCACTAGACACGATGCTGAAGTAGCTCTGCACTTCCTCTCGCGAACTAGGCCCGCGTCCTAAGATGTGGCGGAAGGCGAGTTCTAGGGCTCGGCTGTTGATATAAGGCTCGAAGAAGTTTTTGCGGTAGAGCGGCGACTTGGCGAGCCGTCGCACAAACTCCTTCATAGAAATCTCGCCATTTTTGACCTTAGATTCTAGGTCAGAAATGCTGAGCGAGTAGGCTCGAGAAATGTCACGCTCAAAGACTTGGCGATAGGCAGCCTTGATGACGTTATTTTTTTCAGACGAAGACAGCCCCGGCTTCATGGCGTACTTGGCGCGGCGCTCAGAAGCATTGAAGTAAATCTGCGGCAGCTGTAGCCCTTGCAAATCTTTAGAAGAGCGCTGCCGTAGCTTGGTAGAAGGAGTTGGGGCTACAAACTCGTTGATTAGAACTTCAAAATATTGAGCGACTGTTGCGGCGGCATCGGGGTCATCGCGAAACAGGCTCAGGGCGCCCACACGCATTTCTCGCAATGCGACAATGGTGGCATCGCCAGAGCAGGCGTTTTCAATGATTTCGCGCAGGCCACGGGTATTGACAGAGATGATATTGGGGTCGCCTGCCACAATCGCATAGGTGACGTAGCGTAAAAACCAGCTCAAGTCACGCAGCGATTTCTGCATGTTGCTGGGGCCATAGCGAGCCACGTTGATCGGGCGAAACCCAGGGGGAATGGGGCCAGAACTAGGAGTGGTAAAGAAGGAACGAATTCCCTCTAGCAGGCCACCCCCACTGCCCGAAGCATAGGTAGCGGTGCCTAGCTTCATTGACTCGCGGGTGTCCATTTCGATGCCGCCCATCCCCACCAGTACCGGCTCTTCGGTTTGGGGTTTTTCCAAAAATGCCATCGGTGAGCCGCCGACAAAGATGCGGTTTGCGGCTCGGGACACGATGAGCTCGGAGTTTTGGGTGATTGCATCGGCAATCTCAAGCCGTTTGATTCCTGAACTAAAGAAGCTAGACAGTTCGCTAAGTTCGCCACGTCCTAGGAATCGATCCTGCTGTTCAGCTTGAACAATCGTTGATACGGGCAGGGTCTGATACAGATTGGGGCGTGAGACTGAGCTTCCACCACTTGCCTTTACACTCATCGGATTTCAAAAGCTCCCTTCAATAAAACGTTGCCTTTAGGTCGTCGCGTCAGAATTACCCTGAGCTGACATGATTGGGCGATCGCCCCATAGCCTGCATCATCGCGAGGGCGATCGCACCCCGCCCTTGCACCCAGGCCATCCCCCTCACTCTGATTCAACCTCGTGAGAGTAAAGAAAACTGCATCAATGCAACAAAACAAATACGAAACGCAGCAGCCATGCCAATCAAGATCTATCTAGCCTAACTACATAGATTAAAACGTTTCGGTTCCCCAGTAGCACATTATTAAGAAGTGTGTAGGGACAGCGCAGGTTAATCCTGACGACATCATACGAGACCACGGCGCCCTATCTGAGAAAGGGCATAAGTTTTGTTACTTTCTGAAACACGAGTCGTCTAGACGTCAATTCATTGTCAGACTATTTCGCTGTCACAGGCGGCAAATGCTATAATCGTGGCTCAATTTGCTGGTGTAGCTCAGTTGGTAGAGCAGCTGATTTGTAATCAGCCGGTCGCAAGTTCGAGTCTTGTCACCAGCTTTTATATTGAAACCCCTGAAGTTAAAGGCTTCAGGGGTTTTCCATTTTTTGAAAGAGGCCTGTTTTTCAGTACGCCAGTTCTAAAACTGGGTAAAGATTGGGTCTATTCCAGTCTTTTTGGGTGTAAATTGGGTGTAATTCCAATGTACTAAAGGACTCACTTCAATGTTCTCCAAAACACCTACTGGCAAGACTTCTAAAGGATCAGTTCAAACCATCACGTCTCATGGCCGCTTGCAACTGCGATTTCGCTTTGCTGGCAAGCGCCATTACTTATCCATTGGATTGCCCGATAGCCCTGAGGGGCGGAGACTGGCAGAAATGAAGGCGAGAGAGATTGAGCTGGACATTATTTCTGACAACTTTGACCCCACCTTGGTGAAATACAAGCCTCAATCTGCGTTGAGTGTGGCTTCACCGGAAATTACACCCAAAGTTACACCTAAGCTTTCGGAGTTATGGCAACTGTATGTAGATGCTAGGCAATCGGGTAAGTCACCTGCAACGATCAGGATGTATGGATGGGTTGCGAACCACTTGGAACGATGTCCCTATTCTTCGCTTTCAGACGCTCAAGCAGTGTTTGATTGGTTTACGACCAATGTCCCTACCAACTCCGCCAAGCGAATCATGATGCATCTAGGGGCTTGCGGCAATTGGGCAAAGAAGTCAGACATCATTGATCTCAATCCCTTTGACGGAATGGCCGCAGAGGTGAAGGTGAAAAAATCAGGAACGGAAGCGGACGAGGTGAGTCCCTTCACTCGCGAGGAACGCGATCGCCTTATAGCCGCGTTTAAGGTACACAACTATTACCACTACTATGCTCCTCTCGTTGAGTTTCTGTTTCTTACTGGATGCCGACCGTCTGAGGCAATTGCTCTCCAATGGAAGCACATCAACAAAACCAACATCTCATTCTGCCAAGCAGTAATCTACGATGGCAAAAGGTTGACCCTTAAGAGGGGGTTGAAAACCCAGAATTCTAGGAAATTCCCGATTAATGCTCAATTGGCTACCTTGCTGGATAGCATCAAGCCTAAGTCAAAAGATCTTGAGGTATTGGTGTTCCCTAGTCCTAAAAACTACTATATTGATTGGCATAACTTTTCGAATCGAGCGTGGAAGACCGTTCTAAAAAGCCTGCCAGAAATTGAATACCGAAACCCTTACCAAACCCGTCACACTTTCTGTAGCCTATGTCGCGAGGCTGATATTGCTAGCATCCAGATTGCAAAGTGGGTAGGCAATTCTCCCCAGATGATCGATCGCATCTATGCCAAACCTACCGATCATATCCAGGTGCCTCAGTTTTAGGGCAGGCTCTGCAAGGGCAAGATTCCCAATGGTGTGATACCTCAGTTGAGATGATTCAGAAGCATTATGCAGACTTCCTGAAGCTGCAAACCCTTAGACCAATTGACTAGGGAGATGGAGGGCGCAATCAGAATGGCTGGTCTTAGGTATTTTCGGGGTAAATTCGGATAATTCGGTTGAACTTATCGGACTCTTCTGCTAGATTTTCAAACATATAGGCTATTGGCGTTGCTGAATCAAGAGATGAACCTTGGAGGGACAGGGATATCGTCAAACTTGAGGTAGTGAAGTAACAGTCGGATAGAGTGAGCTAGCATTTCTACGGACTTGGAGTAGCAAAGCGTTTTGCGATGCAAACGAGCGAGATAGTGCCGTAAACGAGTGTTCTCTCCTTCTACCCGAGTCATGTAAGTTTTGCTGACAATTTGATCGCCTTCTAGAATAAAGCTGGGATACACCGTCCACCCGTCAGTGACAGAGAAGTAGCACTGCCAGC
>JBGTOF010000443.1:0-2640 GCA_041742695.1 Elainellales cyanobacterium
GAACGTGCTTCGCTAAATCTGATCGAGGAATGACTCTTGCGGTGTGCCGCATCCACACCCACAGCCGCCAGTAGGCGAGCCCTACGACAGCCGCCAGGGTGCCGACCATGGCGACCCGCATTAGAGGATTGGGGTCAAGCATTGCCAGCGGCAGAGGAAAGCTTTGCAACCCGAAGGTGCCCCGGGTAAGCCATTCTTCATTGACTGCTACCAGGCGAATGACCTCAGCTAAGCCAATGGTGACAATGGCTAAATAGTCTTCGCGCAGCCGCAGCGTCGCCAGCCCAATGCCCAACCCTAACAGCGAAGCGGCGATCGCTCCCGCCAGCATCGCCAACACCAGCGGCACCCCAGCCACGCTGAGCAGCACAGTGCTATAGGCTCCCACCGTCATAAACGCCACATGGCCAAAGTTAATGAGTCCAGTGAAGCCCCACTGCAAATTTAGCCCCAGGCCAAAGATGGTAAAGATTGCCGTGAAAATAACCAGGGAAACAATGAAGCCTTCCATACAGTGCGGCGATGCCGTGGCAGTGTTGTAATCATTATCGGACTAAATCTGAATCTGACTCAATCTGCCCCTCTGATCCACCACTGATCTACAGCTGATCCATAGCGGTTACTGTCGGGACTGACGGACTTTGTGCGGCGACCTAGGAGTTTGAGGCGAGCGGCGTAACCTTTCCACTTCCAACCATCGTCCAACTACGTCAACCCTAGCGGGCATGCAGCCGGGAAGCCGCGCGGTGCAGCGCGTTCGTTCCGCAGAGTCTATCCCATAGACCCTAGAGAAATAACCGGGGTGCGATCGCACTCGCACTGCACGGACTGGGAAAATTCGCGACAGTCTGCGTCTTAATGTTCTTAATACATCTACATAGTCGGTAAGATAAGAAAAAACTCCGAACGCTGCTATGGCCCTCCTGTCTATCAAACTGCGGTTGCCCCTCAGGTCTGCCCTTCTGATCGCGCCCTTTTTTCTCTGGGGCACGGCAATGGTGGCGATGAAGGGGGTGATTCCCCATACGACGCCACTGTTCATGGCTGGCGTGCGGCTGTTGCCCGCTGGGATCTTGATTTTGCTGGCGGCGGCTTGGCTGGGGCGATCGCAGCCCAATAGTTGGAAGGGCTGGGCCTGGATTAGCCTCTTTGCGCTGGTGGATGGGGCATTGTTTCAGGGGTTTTTGGCTGAGGGACTGGTGCGCACGGGGGCAGGGCTGGGGTCTGTGATGATTGACTCGCAGCCGCTGGCGGTGGCATTGATGGCGCGTGTGCTGTTTGGCGAGCGAATTGGAGTCTGGGGTGGGTTTGGCTTGGCGTTTGGGGTGGCGGGCATTAGCCTCTTGGGTCTGCCGACTGGGGTGGTGCTGGCGGCGCTAAACGGCGGCATTTCGCCTCACATTGGCGCTAATTTGCTGGATCAGGTGCTGCACAATGGGCAGTGGCTGATGCTGATGGCAGCGCTGTCAATGGCGGTGGGCACGGTGATGGTGCACTATGTGTGTCGCCATGTTGATCCGCTGGTGGCCACAGGATGGCACATGGTATTGGGCGGGGTGCCGCTGTTTTTGCTCTCAGGGGCGCTAGAGCAGCAGCAGTGGGTGCAGATGGGGCTGACAGACTGGACTGCGATGGCGTACTCCACTGTGTTTGGGAGTGCGATCGCCTATGGTCTCTTCTTCTACTTCGCGGCCCAGGGCAACCTTACTAGCCTGAGTTCTCTGACCTTTTTAACGCCTGTGTTTGCGCTGCTCTTTGGCAACTTGTTTTTGTCAGAAGTGTTGAATTCGGTGCAGTGGTTTGGCGTTAGCCTCACCCTCGTCAGCATTTATCTCATCAATCAACGTGAGATGCTCGCTACAAAATGGGCCAGTTGGTTTGGCTCTGGGTCACTCGAGGCTGCTCAGACCGATGCGCCTCAGGGCTTAGAACAGGGTGATCAGGAGCAATCGGTTGGGGTTAGAATCTCCAGCAAGTGAGGCTGATCCGTCTCCATTGCTGCGGGGCGGTGCAGGTTTTGCTGGCAGCCGGATGGATTGCGGCTAAGATTGTGCTAGGTTTGTGCTGCTCCAGATTGGCATCCCATCGATCTGTTTAGCATGCTGTAAGCTTGACCCGTCAGACCTAGGCCCTAGCCACGGCTCCCCCGTTTTCTCAAGCCGCCATGCCCCGTCGCCTCCTGCTGGTTATAATCGCGCTGATTTCGGGTAGCTCCGTGGTGCAGGGGCTGCCCGTTCGTGGTGCTTTGTCGCGGGTAGCGATCGCCACTCAGGCACCCGATAGCCCAGCGGAGTCTGTTCCGGGATTGAACCTGGGAAGTCAGGATAGTCGCGTTATTGAGCTGCAGCAAATCCTGACGGATCTGGGCTACTACACTGAGGCGGTTGATGGGCAGTTTGGCTCACAGACGCGCACTGCGGTGGTGCAGTTTCAGGAGGCTCAAGGGCTAACGCCAACGGGCGTGGTGGAGTCTGAAACTTGGTTTAGTTTGTTAGAGGCGCATCGGGCCCTGTCTCCGGCGATCGCCCTGCAGCGTGAGTCGCCAGAACCAGAGCCAGAACCCCGCCCCGAATGGCCAGAAATTATTACGGCTCAACCGTCAGACTCGCTGGATTCACCTGCTCCGGCGATCGCCCCCGA
>JBGTOF010000464.1:0-7273 GCA_041742695.1 Elainellales cyanobacterium
GAACCCCTGGCAGACGAGTTCATCAATCTCTCGCACGGTAGAGGGGTCGAGCGTGGGAGGAAGCATGGCTTGCCTGTGCAACACCAGCCCGCCCACCTGCTGCGACCCAAAGGGCACGCTGACAATGTCACCCGGGGCCACCGCAATCGTGGATGGGACGCGATAGGTATAGGTGCCCTGGGCACCCGGGCAGTCGACCATCACCTCAACCCACGGACAGGACTCAGCGGGAGGTTCAACCTGGGCTGAGCCTAGGCCCCCAGCGGCTTGGGTCGGCTCGCTGGGGATTAGATCTGAGTCGCCGCCCAACCATCCCTGCGCACCGACCTCCGCCACCGCAGTGATGGACGGTGCAGCATCTAGGCAAGTAGGCGAGGGGTCAAGCCAGTGCAGAGGCATGGGCAATAAGGGCAACGGCAGCAGAAGAACGGTGGCAGAGGGATTAGACGGCGATCGCCCAACAGGCTGTGCAGCGGTATGCCCCTAGTCAGCATCTTGCCGGGGTTCTGTTGCAAGTTGGGTTGATCCTATCCAGTGTAAACGGGTGTCCCACCTCTGGGTAGAGCGTAGAACGACAGCACGCCCCGGTTTCTTCTCGCATCTTACGAGTTCGGCCTGCTGAATCTTCGGCTTGCTGAATTGAAGGGCGCAGTTAGGATATCGCGCTCAGCCTCCCATCCATTTCTCTCCTAAACGGCATCCGGTACATCAGGCATACCCAAGGTTTCATCAGCGTAGAGGAGGCTTCTTCTATATGGCTTAATCCTGCAAGAACAGGACAGAAACTCCCAAGCGCGATCACTCCTATCCTCAATAAAGCTCCTGCCAAATTGGGCAAACATGCGATCAAAATCTGCACGCATTGTCCACTAACCTGCGGTGCCCTATGCTGTTGAGCATTTGTATGCCCCCTCAGTAGCGGTTCAGGCTCAACAGCTGCTCGGCAATGTTCGGATAAATTGATCAGCCTCAGATCCAGGCAATTGCGCCGCTGCAATCCCCAATCTGGCGACCATGTTTCGCCGATCCAGGTGCACCAGCTCTCTCATTCCATCCGGATCGATCAATCGTATCGATGGAAGCGAATCCCGATTTTACTCGATAGACCAAATTCATTGGGCAGGTGTTCCGCGTTGCGATTATGGGCGATCGCGCTAAGCCTTGGCTTTAAAGCGTTCTTCCCGATCTGGGTGGATAGATCCGACCGCTTGCTATTGACAAGAGCCACCCTTACCGCATCAATAGGGCTCAGTCTCTTTCGCTTGATGCCGGTGCATGGATCAACGGAACCGCTGCATAGCAAAGTTGGATCTACGACTGGGCTTAAGCCATTTCTCTAGAACGATCAACGGATCGATCGAGTTCATCGATAGAGCGATCCGAGGGCGATCGATGGGATGATCGACTGCGTGATCTTGACCGAGATGTGGGCAATCTGTAGGCATCGATCTCATTCGATTTATACGCCCAAGATCCCGGCCTGTTTAAATGCTGGCGAAGGGTTAAATCCTCCAAGCACTGGGGCAGTCGTTGCGAATAAACGTTAATTTTCTCTGATGTATTTGCTAAAACGAGAAAACCATTCTATAAAGTATTTGGTAATCGAATACAGTCAAGAAAGTAATTTTATTTTTAAGTCTTTAGCGTTCGATCGCAGGTCATCTTAGCGCCCTCTCGATCGAGTCTATCAACAGCGTTTAAATCCTCACAGCAGCTTCGACCTTATCCATCCTCAACACTCCTTCTGGTTAGACCTATGGCACCCCGATTTCACGACACCTCTGACCCGAACGATCGCACAGCTGGCGTTAGCACGATGCCGCCTATTGAACAGAAGCCCGCAGTCAATCAAGCCGATGATTCTGATGAGACGCTACTGGAGCGCGAAGAATTGAGCGATGCTCAATTGGGCTTGAGTAGTCGCGATCTAGATGTGTTGGATCATGATGCCGATACCATCGAATTGATGGGGGCCTTTACCCAGAGCCAGCGAGCCGAGGTCGAGGAGACGAGTGGGCGGGAGATGGGCGAAGAGACGGCCATTGAGGGATTGGAAGATCTGGCAGAAAGCTATGCCCAAGGCTATCGCAAGACCGCATCCGACGATGCTGTAGGCGCATTCTTTAAGGAGATGGCACGCTATCCCCTACTCAAGCCGGGTGAAGAAATTGAGCTAGCGCGAGATGTAAAGTTTTTAGTAGAGGTGGATCGGCTGCGCGATCGCCTTCGCAAACAGCTCGGTCGCGCCCCCCAAAAATCTGACATTGCCCAAGCGCTCAAGCTCTCCGAGCGGCAGCTCGATCAAAAGCTGCACCGCAGCCGCACCGCTAAGCGCAAAATGATTCGCTCTAATTTGCGGCTGGTGGTGTCCATTGCGAAACGCTATCTGAACCGCGGCGTGCCCTTCCTAGATTTGATTCAGGAAGGAGCCCTGGGGCTGAATCGCGCGACCGAGAAGTTTGACCCCGACAAGGGGTATAAGTTTTCAACCTACGCCTACTGGTGGATTCGTCAGGGCATCACCCGCACCATTGCCAACGATGCCCGCACTATTCGCCTCCCGATCCACATTGTCGAAAAGCTGAATAAGCTGAAAAAAGCCCATCGGGAGCTGCGGCGCGATCTCAACCGAAACCCCACCGAAGAGGAAATGGCAAAGGCGCTGGATATGCCGCTCGATCAGCTGCGGAATTTGCAGCAGGTGCGGCGGCGATCGCTCTCCCTCAACCACCGCGTCGGCAAGGGCGAAGACACTGAGCTGATGGAACTGCTAGAAGACCACAGCACGCGATCGCCCGAGGCCCAGCTCGGCGAAGCCATGCTGCGGCAAGAGATCTACACCGTGCTGAGCGACGTGCTGAGCGAGCGTGAAAAAGACATCATCTCGTTGCGCTATGGGCTAGTCAATGGCGAGACTCACACCCTCGAAGAAGTCGGCAACATATTTGACCTATCGCGAGAGCGCGTCCGTCAAATTCAGACCAAGGCCATGCGCAAGCTGCGCCGACCCCAAGTCGCCGCCCGCCTTCGCAGTTGGATGAAGTAAGTGCAGTGCTTTGCCTCCTGATCGATTGAGCGTGAGTTTGATCGTAGGGTTTATCACCAAAACAACGCTAAACCGTACTCTCCGCAATGCAGGGAGTACGGTTTTAAGCATCTGCTGAGCGGGTGCTGGTTAAGGCTTACAGATGGCTCGTCCAAATAGCGTGTCGTGGATGGTAAATGCTCTGCTTCGTCGAGAATTCGTTTAATCTACAGGTTTATACTGTCAGGGTTTGATTGGGTTATTTTTGATTGAATTTATTAGTGGAGTGAACAGCCCCCATGGCAGATGATTCTTATAGCGCCCCTGCACTCACGCTGCGAGTCGCCACACCTGCCGATGCACCTATCATTTTTGGGCTGATTGGGGAATTGGCAGAGTATGAAAAGCTGGCGCATGAAGTGACGGGCAGTGCGGCCAAGCTGGCCGAGCATTTGGGGGGCGATTCTCTATCAGATCCCCACCGTGAACGCCCCCTGGTAGAGGCAATCTTGGCAGAGTGGGAGGGCACTGCGGTCGGCTTTGCGCTGTTTTTTACCAACTATTCCACCTTCCTGACCCAGCCGGGAATTTATCTCGAAGATTTGTTTGTGCAACCGGGCCATCGCGGGCATGGCATTGGCAAGGGGCTGCTCAGCTATCTGGGTAAGCTAGCGCTGGCACGGAACTATGGCCGCATTGAGTGGAACGTGCTGGACTGGAACCAGCCGGCCATTGATTTTTATCAGCGCATGGGTGCAACTGTGCTGCCAGAGTGGCACACCTGCCGCGTCTCGGGGGCGGCGATCGCCCAGCTTGCAGCTACGGTTCCCGAAGGTTCTAGCTCAGACCTCCATCGCTAAGAAACCTTGCAGCTATTCCCAACGGCTATTCTGCGTTCTATAGTGCTGATAGGGCAATCGCCCGTGGTGCGACACCCCAGGGTGTCATCCCTGGCTTGCACAGGGTTAGCCACAGGTGCGCCAGTCGAGATCACTGGGAGCGATCGCTCTACAGTTCTTCAGTCCCCCCAGAACGTGCTCAACGTTCTCTAGGAGAGGTTTCTACACCAGTCCTCTAAGACAGTTCTCTACAGCACATTCACAGTTCCCCACGACACACCGGAACGGTATCCTGCAATGACCACCATGACACCTACCCCAAAATCCGCCCGCCCCATCTGGGTCAACGAGCAAATTGATCCCTCTGGCCTGATCTATTCCTGCATTGCCTGCTACAACCCAGAGCAAGCCCAAGCCTGCCATGATTCCTTTACACAAAACCTCACCGCCGAGCAAAAAGCCCAAGGCTGGGTGGCGCAGCTCCGCACGGTAGACACATGGGATGAGGTGCCCGTCAATTCGCTGAAGCTGAGCTAGAGTCTATCCGCCCCATTGACCTAGTCTTGTGGCCGATTATTGTTGATCACTCGCACAATCCAGTAGCTAATGGCGAGAGCGAGAATGGCGACTCCCAGGCCAATCAGGTCGATGCCGCTGGCTTGTTTTGAATCGAAGATGATAATTTTTCGTGCGACGGCAATAAGGGAGGTGACGATCACCAGCTCTACTTGCACCACATGCCGTTTTAGGTAGGCGGTGATGTTTTCTAACACCTCCATCGCAATCAACACATTGAGAAAGAAGCCAAAAATCTCGATCAGCGTGGTCGCAAAGGAGCCATAGGGCGGCTCCGACAATTCTCGAATGAGGAAGCGAAACAGGTCAGTAATTGCGACCAGCAACACCACAATCATGGCAATAGAAAGCACCTTGGCGACTAGGGTTTCCATTGCTTTAATCGAGACGAGAAACTGCTCATCGCTGGTGAGCGCTCCTCGGATTTTGCTTAACAGGTTGCGAGATTTCATCGGCAAAGCCCTAGAGGGTCGCGAGGCGTTGGGTCAACAAATCATAGAAGCCTGGGGCATCAGCCCGCAAGACGACGTTCGCATTAGCCGGATGCGTGCCGTTATCTGCATCGCTGCCTTCGGCCTTGCTCACGATGGTGCGCCCCATGCTGCTAGGACTGGTGATCTCAATCTCCACATGGTAGGGATGCACCTTGAATAGCTCAGGTTGAATCAGGTAGGCAATGACGCAGGGATCATGCAGAGGCGCACCGGGTAGCTTAAGGCGGTCGCGCTCATCTTTGCCGTAGAAGGTGAGCAGGTCGGCAGCGGCGAGGCTGGCGGCATTGCCGTTGGCGCGGATGCGGTCGATGCGGTCGGGCGTAGACATCACGGTGTGGGTCGCATTTAGCCCAATCATCGTCAGGGGAATGCCGCTCGAAAACACCACATGGGCGGCATGGGGATCAACGTAAATATTGAACTCTGCCGAGGGTGTGATGTTGCCCTGCCCTAGCGACCCGCCCATCAGCACAATGTGGGGAATTTTGCCCACGAGGCGCGGCTCTTTGATCAGGGCGATCGCCACATTCGTCAGTGGCCCCAAGGTTGCCAGGGTGATATCCCCAGAGGAGTGCATGAGCGTGTCAATCAAAAAATCTACCCCGTGGGTGGGCTGCACTGCCATTGTCGGCTCGGGCAATGTCACCCCGCCCAGACCCGACGCCCCGTGCACCTCTTCGGCGGTAGCTAGGGGACGCAGCAGCGGTCGAGCACAACCTGGATAAACTTTGGCGTCTGGATGGCCTGCCAGTTCGCAAATCTGCCGCGCGTTCTTCTGAATCTGTTCAAGAGACACATTGCCCGCCACATTGCTGATGCCGACTATCTCCAGCTCTGGCGAGGCCAGCGCTAACAGTAGAGCGATCGCATCATCCACCCCCGGATCACAGTCTATGATTAGCTTCATTGGCACTGGCTCTCCTGCATTGCGTTGAGACGGGAGGCTGACCCCACCAGACCCTATCAGAGCATAACCGTAGGCGATCGCCTACAGATTTAACGGAAATTCTTAGGAGTAACCGGTGACGCCGACGATCTGAGACTGCAGTCAGGTATACGTGCCTAGGCATCAAGCCATACCCATAAACCCAGCACATCCAGTGATTTGACAGGCCAAACCCAGCATTCTGCCTAGGCTCTCATCGCTACCCCGATTCCCCGATCCCCGAACTCCGGTTACACTAGAAAGACACCTAACTCGAAATCGAATCGACTATGACTTTAACCCTCACTGCAATGGATAATCCCCTGCTGATTGGCAAAGGTCTGCCCCCGTTTGAGCAGATTCGTCCCGAGCATGTAGAGCCTGCCATCACCCAGCTCTTGGCCGAAGCGGGCGATCGCCTCTCCCACATTGAGTCCAACATCGTGCCGACCTGGAGTGGCTTGGTAGAGCCGCTAGAGCAGTTGGGCGATCGCATCTCTTGGAGTTGGGGCATTGTCCACCACCTGCTGGGGGTGAAAAATAGTGCTGAACTGCGGCAGGCTCAAGAGGCGATGCAGCCCCACGTGGTGACGTTTTTGATGCGGCTGGGGCAGAGTCAGCCCATCTACAACGGCTATCGAGCACTGCGGGAGGGTCGCGAGTGGGTCACCCTGGATCCGGCTCAGCGCCGCATTATTGATGCTGCTATTCGCGAAGCTGAATTGGCAGGCGTGGGGTTGCAGGGCGAGGCAAAAGAGCGGTTCAACGCCATTCAGCTAGAGATGGCCGACCTGGCAACCAAGTTTTCAAACAACGTCCTGGATGCGACCAAGGCCTACACGCTGACGCTAACTCAGCCTGATGAGGTCGAAGGGTTGCCGCCGAGCCTGCTGGGCATGGCGGCGCAGGCAGCACGGGCGGCTGGCCACGAGGCCGCCACGCCCGAGGGTGGCCCGTGGGTGATCACGCTAGATATTCCTAGCTATCTTCCCTTTATGCAGCACAGCCGCCGCCGCACCCTGCGTGAGCAGCTTCATCGCGCGTTCATTACCCGCGCGGCATCGGGAGAGATGGATAACCAGCCGCTGATCGACCGCATTTTGACGTTGCGGCGCGAGCAGGCGCAGCTGCTGGGCTATGGCAGCTATGCCGAACTGAGCCTGGCGAGCAAAATGGCACCCGACGTGGCGGCGGTGGAGGCATTGCTAGAATCCCTGCGGCAGTCGAGCTTTGATGCAGCTAAGGCCGATTTAGATGACCTGCGCACCTTTGCCCGCGAGCAGGGTGCAGCCGAGGCCGATGACCTGCGCCCTTGGGATGTAGCATTTTGGTCAGAGCGGATGCGGGAGGAGACCTATGCCCTGAATGCCGAAGCGCTGCGCCCCTACTTTCCGCTAGAGCAGGTGTTAGACGG
>JBGTOF010000465.1:0-7002 GCA_041742695.1 Elainellales cyanobacterium
CTGGTGTTGCAGCCGCTCTGCTCCCACAGTCAGAGAGCTCACCTGCCGCACTAGCATGATGTGATCCGCTTGAAGCGAGCAAATTAAGCAGCGATCAACCTGGAGTGCCTCATGCAGCATGTCTGCCGTAGTCTGCATCACATCGTCAATCTTGAGGGATTCCCGCATAGACTGCAAAATGCGGTTAATTATGGCCTCTCGCTTAAATTGCCGCTGCAATTGCAGCGTCACCTGCCGCTGTTGTCGGCGTAGGGCAAACTCGTCGAGCGATCGCTGGAGCACCATCGGCAACCGAAACAGTCGATCCTTCATGACATAATCTGTCATCCCTGCCTTGATGCATTCAACCGCGGCTTCATCCTCCAAATTACCCGTTACCAAAATCAGAGGAATCTCTTGATTCGAGTCATGCAGCAACCGCAGCGTATCGTGTGCAGTGAAGCCTAACAGCCGAAAATCAGAGAGCACGGCATCGTAGCGCTGCTGCCCCAACAACTGCTGACACGCAGCGGCATTGGTCGCGACATCGTAGGCAAACGACACCGCGCCTTGCTCTAGGGCCAAGACAACCAAATCCACATCAAATTGAGAATCTTCGACCAACAAGAGGCGAAGCGCGGGCAGCAGGGGTGCCCCACTTGCATGTAGCTCTGGAGAAGGTGCAGGCATCAACAAGAAATCCTGGTCGGGCTAAATCCACAGTACAAGCCAAAACTTGAGAGTTTCTATAGGCTTGATGAACTATTTTAATCAGCATGATGGGTTATCACTGTCCTTCCATCACCGTCTATGCAACCCCAACCTCCAAAAAATAGCCAAAAGATGTCTCATCACAACTATTCAAAAAGAAGTTGAGACACTGCGCGTTGTGCAATGTTTCAAAACCCGTCTTTTTCACGAATTTAGGTCTAGTGGGCATTGCTGAATGGCGGTATGATTTTGCGGAATCTTGAGCGGAGTTGCATAGCTTCCAAGATCTGATTCACACCTTGAGTCAGCAACGTCTGTCTAGTGATGTACTGAGTGGCTAGTCTACTAGTCTATGTCAATAACCTGCACTCACTAAGTAAGAGCTCTTATCATTCAACGCTGAGTCAATTGTGCCTAATTTTTGGAAGGTTCTGGTATCCAAAGATTGCCTTATGAGCCTTACGCTTGGTGCTGCTCTTCAGGTTCTACACTGCCAGGGGAGGCCGATTTAGCGTCATCCAATACAAACCCACCTGTTGCGCGACTGTCGCAAATTGTTGAGCTTCGAGCGGCTTAACCACATAGCTGTTAACCCCCAACCCATAGCAGGCGTTGAGATCCTGATCCTCTTGAGACGAAGTCATCACCACGACAACCAGTTGCCGCGTGCGCGGATGGTTGCGAATAGCATGGAGCACCTGAATCCCATTGATTTTGGGAAGTTTGAGATCGAGCAGCAGTAGTCGGGGCAGCGGTTGTGTTGGGGCCTGCCCCGACTGTCCTAAAAGATAATGCAGCGTTTGCTCCCCGTCATGAACCACATCCATGTGACTGGTCAGAGCAAACCCCTCGAGTGCCAGCCGAACTAGCTCCAAGTCGTTGGGATCGTCCTCAGCAATTAAAATCTTTCGTGGCAACTCCAGCATGCTCATAGAAGGGGCTATCACTCTCCTAAAAATATAAAGACAAGCTTAAACTAACCGCTGTGGATTGTATACAGCAGGTTTGCGGGATGTTCATCTGTCCTATGCAACGGTTACGCATGGATATCTCACATACGACGGGCCGCGGTCTAGACCGAGTCACAGAAGCAATGGCTTTATGGGGTTCTATGTTAGAGGATTGGCGTTAAGGGAGTAGCCCCTGTGTCATTACAGGTAAAGGGGAGGGAGTAGGGGCTCTCAATCTCTCTAAAGCTCTGTCGTGATCACTGGACTACCCTGCGGTTCGGCGATCGCACGTTTCGACTCGACCGTGATGAAGACTGAAACGGCTTTATTGTCTGGGGTGGGCTGTTGGGTTGGAGTGAGTTTGGCAAAGACGGTGCCCTGACTGTTCGGGACAAATTCACCGCAGAGGATGAGGGCGTCGTCTTGCAGTCTTATCCACATGCGATAGGTCTGATCAGGTGGCAGAGCGGGCAGGTTTTCCATCGACACCACCACATTATCCCAGCGTCCGGGAGTGAATAACACGGTGCCACTGGTGGCCACATTGGAGTCTGCCAGCCCTACTAGGCGGCTATTGGGTTGTTGCAGAATGGTGGCGATCGCCTCTGAATTTACGCCTGTTCCGCTGCCCTCTCCTTGAGCAACTTGCTGGCGCAGCCGCAGATTATCTAGCCCCAGCGCCAAGACTGCTACGCCTGCGGCGATCGCGGCCAAGCTTTGCCAGCGGAGTATGAAGGGCGATCGACCCACCCTAGCCCGGAGCGGCAAAGCCGAAGCCGACCGTCGTTCTCGCAACATATTGAGCGGATAGAGGACATTGAGTGGTAAACGAGGGTCTGCCCCGCGCTCGGCATTGGCTGTCACAATTTGCTCCCGCAGTCCGGCTGGCGGTTCTACCATGGGCAGGGCTTGCGGCAACAGCCGAAACACAGCCGACAGCGCCTGCACCTCTTGCGTTAGCGCTGGGTTTTGTCGCAACAACTGCTGCAGTTGCTGCTCTTCATCAGCATCTAGCTCGCCGAGGACGTAACCTGCCGCCAATTCTTTGGCTTTGTCTGATGGGGATTGCGTCATGTGTCCTTCTTAAGCCAACCGGTCTTGCAATAGCTGCCGTAGTTTGAGGATGCCCTGCCGTGCATGGGTTTTGACTGTTCCTAAGGGCATGTTCAGGCGCTGAGCAATCTGCGACTGGCTCAGACCTTCATAATAGTTGAGCTTAAGAATCTGCTGCTGCACTTTGGTCAGTTGGGAAAAGGCTTGTTGCATCACTTGCGCCTGCTCCTGCTGAGATGCCTCCTCTAGGGGCGTCGGTGCTGCAAAAATCACCGGCATCATGGTTTGAAATCGCTTTGCCGCCCGCTGGCGACTGCCGCGAGAGTGCAGCTTATTGATCGCACGCGATCGCGACATCATACCCAAGTAGCTGCTAAGAGCACCCCGTTCCGCATCAAATTTGGGGTCTTGCCAAAAGTTTAAAAAGATTTCCTGTGTCACATCTTCTGCTTCAGCAATGTTTTCCAAAATGCGGAGGGCAACCGTGTAAACCAACCGCCCATAGCGATCATAGAGCACACTCAGCGCCGCAGGCTGATTTTTTCTAAGCCTATGAATTAGCTCCGTATCGGAGGAATTAGGGGGCAAATTGCGCGACATTGGGATTCCCTAAGAGCGGCCGCTAGCCATTCATACACATGAATGCAAATCACCATACCAAACAGAGGCGCCCGAGTCTGTAGTCAAAAATTTGCGATCGCCAAAGAGAAATAGAGCTTATCTAAACTCTGATCCGCAGTTTTCTAAAAAAGCATGGATTTCTTGGGTTTCCGCTGTCAAATCCAGATTTTTAAAGTTTTGCAACGACTTTTGTCCCCACTGCTGTGCCAAGCTGCGATCGCCCTCGGTATAAGCAACCTGCGCCAGCGAGCGTTGATAAAACGCAATTTGGTAGAGATCTTGACTCGTTTGAGCGATTGCCAACCCCTCATCCAAGATTTGCTTGGCAGCCGTCAAATTTGCCTGCTTCAGCGCAATGTCGGCTAGCCAGTTTTGCGATCGCTGCACCACCCGCAGCCAGTTGATCTGCTGAGCATAGTCTAGTGCTTGTTCAAAGTGGATTCGCGCCGAATCATAGGCGGCGGCATGGAATGCTACAACGCCTTGATAATAGTAAATGCGGCTCCACTGCATTAACCGTTCTTTCTGTTCTATCTGCTCTAAAGGTTTCTGCTGCAAGAGCGTTAAGGCTTCTGCGAGCCAGCGCCGAGCCGATTCTGTTTGTCCCTGGCGCACCTGCAATGCGGCCATATTAATCGCCAAGTTGAGCAGCAATTTCAGTGGCTGACGTTCTCGCCACTGCCACGCTTCTAGATACAGCTGCTCCGCTTCTAGAAGTCGCTCTGACTGCCCCAGACTCGTCAGCAACCAGCCCCGACTGGCAATTAGCTCAGCGGCAACGCCCATATCGCGCTGCCGGGCGGTTTGAATCAGCCAATCCAACCAGTCAAGATGGACGCCCCACCAGCGGCGACAATGGGGGCGATCGCCCTGGAGGTGAATGTGAACGTCAAAGCATCGCCAAAGCTGCAGCAGGTCTTCATAGCGTCCTTGGTTCATGCACCACTCAATCACAGGCTGAATATTTTGCCATTCTGCCTGCAGGACATCGTTGTGATTTTGCCAGTTCCAGCTTTCCTGTTTGCCGTAGGTTTCCGCCAGTTCTAGGCACCACGCCACCCATTCTTCCCGCGCCCGCTGCTCAAAGTCGGGTTGCTGCGCTAACTCAGCAGCGGCGTATTCCTGGGTGAGAGGCAGCATATGATGGCGATCGCCTGTTTGCATTACCAGCGACAGTTCTTGCAGTTGAGCGATCGCCTGCTCGGCACATTGCGGCCCAGACTCAGGATGATTAGAGGAAGACTGGGAACCCACCCGTGCAATTCTAATCAATACACCTTGGGGAACGGGGGACGGAAAGAATGTAAGCACCATCAGCAATCGATGAGCCAGGCGATCGCGCAGCAGCATAACGGATGTTTCAAAACAAAACCGCGTCACGTCACTATCCGCGTTCAGCAGATTGTTCAAGACATAGGCGACGGAATAGCTGCCGACCATCTGCCCAATGGCGTAATGAATCGCAACCGGAACGCCACCCGTCCGCTGATACAGCTGCTGCGCCTCTGCCTCCGCCAAAGCAATTTGTTTCTCAGCCGCTTCCTGGCTAATCAGCTGCAGCGCCTCCGCCTCTGGCATAGCCGACAGCCGAATCGGCACAAAGCTGCTTTGCTGCCGGGTGGTCAGCACCGCCTTCACCGTTGGCGGCAGTTCACAATACAAAAACGACAATACCGACTGCGTATCTTCCAGCGTTTCCAAATTATCAACAATCAGCAACGTCTGCCGACCACTCAGCGCATGGCGAATCAGCTCCACTTGATCTTCTAGAGTTTTGCCCGCAATATCCACTTCTTCTAGCGTGCTGGCAATCTGCTGAAGAATATCTTGTAGCGTGCGCTGCGATCGCCCGACCCGCTCCACCAGACCGAACGGAGCCAAAAACTGCCGCTTGGCCGACGTAAACACGATCGCCTCAAACCTGGGTAGATCTTGATCTGCCGCCTCTGGACTGCAACTCGCCCGCAGACACTGATAAGCTACCTCCAACACCAGCGTCGTCTTGCCCACGCCACCGAGTCCATCGACGCAGATCAGCTGCACGCCTTGCTGTAGCGAGAGCAGCTCCAACAGTCGCGAAATCTCTGCATCCCGCCCCACAAAGCCGCTACAGGTCGGCGCAGGCAGGTTGTGCCTCACCTTGCGCGGAGCTGCTTGCGGGATGTCCTCAGGGACTTCAGACGCAGCCTGGGCGATGGGAACGGGTGCTGCACTGGCCTCCGCGATCTCAGACGACACTGCCACGGCCATCGGCTGCTCTAGCAGCGACTGAATCACCAGCGGCAGCGTGCGGATGCCCACCTTTTGCCCCGTCACATCTGACAGCAAATGCCACAACTGCGGGCAAAACACTCGCTGCACCGTGTCGTCAGCATAGCCTGCCACCTGAATATCTTTCAGCCGCTTCCCGGCGATTGCCTGTTCCAAAATCGCCTTTTGAGACAGCGTCAAATCTCGCCCGGTCTTGGCGTAGACCCGCTCGGCGATCGCACTAATCAGGTCGGGTATTTCTGACGCATTCATGGCTAGACCAGTCTGAATGTCTAGAACAGGATAGCGCGATCGCCCCAGAAAATCAGTACCCCCAGAAACAGATCCTTTTCGCCCTTAGGAAAAGATTTTGCAAGTTTTCGAAAAAAATCGGATGAAATAGCACAGGGCATCACCCCTAATTCACGAGCAATGATTGCATCCGTAAAACCATGAACCAACCCCTAATGAAATTCATACTTACTTTTATGAATTTCCTGAACTTAATGATCCAATTTCATGTATTCCAATCAAAAATCAACTTCGATATTGTTGTTTTATAAATCAATTCTGACGTTTACCTTCCTAAAAAAGGAGACAGAATTATGAATTTTACTTATTCCTTGGCATATGGCTCAGCAATTAGCCTGCTTATCTTAGGAAGCTCCGTTACCGCAACTTCTCTACACAACAAAGAAGGAGTATCAAATGTAGTCAAAGCCAATTCCCTGACGAAGGGAGGTTATTTAGCTAATAACTTATTCTCTAAGCCTGTATTCTCCAGCCAATATTGCATTGCCGAAGAAGATAAAGCGCTCAAATGCTTCCACACACAGGCTGATCTCGACTTCGAGATCGACTCTATGCTGGCCGCTGATCAAGCATTCTTGTCAGGAGAGATATCTCAAAGCGAGAAAGCCGAGAGACAAAAGCCTCCAATTAGAGCGCTTTTATATGAACATGCAAACTATAGAGGCTGGGTCTACCCTATTCGGCAAACCTTCTGCATTGGACGAGGAAACCTTCCAGGTAAGTTCAACGATAATATTTCATCTTTAAAGGTTTTTGGCTGCTCGATTATTCTTTATGAGCACGACATAAACGATCCAAAATTTTTGACTGGTGTCATTCGCACATACACGCGAAATACGTCCTACGTTGGTCGTTTCATGAATGACAAGGCTTCGTATTGGAACCTTGGACGAAGATTGTAATTCTCCAGATAAAATTGAGAAAAAAAGAAAATGAAAAATCTAAGATCTCCTCCCTAGAAAGGGTTAGAGCGCTCACTTGTAAAGCAGGGCCATTTCATTCTCAAGGAAGGCCGAAGATGCTAGAGTTTCAGGCTGATTCCCCTTTTCTTTAAGGCTTATGCATCTCCCCTCACAATCCCCTGCTGTTGCCCCGCAACCTAGCCTTGAGGCGCGGCCTGAGAGAA
>JBGTOF010000466.1:0-1833 GCA_041742695.1 Elainellales cyanobacterium
ACACCTGTTGAGGGTGGGGTCGGCTTTCAACCCAACTCCAAAACCGCCATCCACTACGGAAGCTCGCGATCCAGACCCACACAATGAACGATAGGGCAAATAGGCCAATCAATAAGAGTAGCCATAAAATCTTACCAATAAGCATTAAGCTTTGGGAAACTGCATGGGGAAACTGATCTCCCCCTGTACTTGTGCGGTTTGAAGACGACGAAGAAACGATCGTACTATTAACCATAGGGGCAAATCCCAATTCTGTTGCCAGGATCTTAGCATCCGTTATGGATGCGGGTGAAAATGTAACGTTCCTTATTGGGGGCTGGATCAGTATTGAGCAGACAATATCGATTAGGCAAAGAAAAGGCTCAACCCTTATGGTCTTGACTGATTGCCCTTGTACCCGAGCAAAATCTTGGCGACTCACCGGGTTCTCCACACGAGTGATAGTCGGTTGACTTGACAGCAGATCCACAAGCGATTTTATACATCGGGTTATGGCGCAAGTGGCCTTACCTCGAAAGATTACACAACAGAGATTCAGAGCCTCAGCCACAATCTGTTGCATGAGGTTGAGGCATTTTTGAGGCTACCGGCAATAGGGCATTTTGACGAATTTTATAAATTCGCCTTGTGCTATTAAACTGGGCGGTCTAGAATCTGTATGTGGTAACCCCTAATTTGTGAATGTCTGGATGGATGCCAAACGTGCCGTCCATCTACGCTCTTTTCCCTAGCTTAAGGTCAATCTTATCTGAGCGATTATCATTAATCGTTGACATTGTGTAGGTGCTGACAATGCTCAGTGCCCAACTTTTGATGCAATGCATTAGCAAAAGAAATTATGACTGAGCCATCTGCTGCTCTCTATGCGCTGCTAATTGGTATCGACTATTACGAACCTAACCAGCTTTATAAAAGTCTGAAAGGCGCTGTGCGCGATATCAACCTGGTTGAAGCCTTTCTTGCCCAAACTCTAAACATTTCGACTGAGCACATTTATAAGCTAGTTTCTCCCAGCCGCGAAGATGCTGACCTGAGCGCCATTCGCTCAGCCCAGGCCCCAGAGCCGACCTATCAAAATATCGTCAACGCGTTCGACATAATTACCGAAAAGGCTCAGCCGGGCGAACAGGTTTACATTCACTATTCGGGGCACGGGGGGCGAGCCAAGACCGTTTACCCCGACCTCAAAACCGGCAGCGGCGACCAGTACGACGAAGGGTTGGTGCCGATGGACATTGGCGACACTCAGTCGGGCCGCTACCTGCGCGATGTGGAAATGACCACCCTGCTCAAGCGCATGACCGACAAGGGGCTGATCGTAACCGTGGTGCTTGACAGCTGCCACTCCGGTGGGGCCACCCGGGGCGATGCCGAAATTCGCAGCGGCACCGAGCCTGATCGCATCCCCCGCACCGCCGAGAGCCTGGTGGCCAGCCGCGACGAGCTAGAGCGCAACTGGCTGGCCCTGACCCGCCAACCCGGCACCGGAGCGGCGGGCCTGCCCAACGCCCGCGACTATGTGCTGCTGGCCGCCTGTCGGCCCAACGAGTTTGCCTACGAGTATGCCGTCAACGGTGGCCAAGAGCAGCACGGGGCGCTGACCTACTGGATGATCGACACCCTAACCGCCGTGGCCACCAGCGGCCAACCCCTGACCTACAAGCTGCTCCACGATCGCCTCAACGCGCAAATTCAGAGCAAGTTTCCGCGCCAGCTGCCAATGATTATGGGCGAGGCCGATCGCCTGGTGTTTGGCAGCGACACCTGGACTACGCCCTACACCGTCAGCGTCATGCAGGTGGATATGGCCCGTCAGCAGGTGACGCTGAATGC
>JBGTOF010000484.1:0-10129 GCA_041742695.1 Elainellales cyanobacterium
AGGGACTGTGAACTAGACTCACGTGTTATTGACAATTTGAGGGTGGGATAAGCTCAAACCTTGGATGTGCAATGCATGATGCGGGCGTTTTGCCTCGATCTAGAGTGTTGATAGGATAAGCGCTTTAGCCGTCGCATTTGACGGGTAATCAATTATGAATCTCATGAGAATCTTGTAGGAATCTCACCGCAATTGCCCATTGCCCAAGCATCGCGTTAAGAACTGTTACTCGACCCTTTCCGCGATGCCCAAAAAGCAGTGATAACAGCAGAATAAGTCTTCAGGTACTGCATGAATTCGCTGGTTAGTTGCCCTAAGTGTGCGCGTGCTCTCGGTCGGTTTACCGCAGATGGTTGGTTTCGGGCTCAGTGCACCAGTTGCCAGGTGAGGTACGAGGGGGTGTTTGGGCGGTTGTCGGATTGGGTTTCTCACAAAGAGCCGTTGTGGTATCTATCGCCACGATTGCCCAAGCTCTACCGCAGACACTACCGCGGTCGATTAACAACGCCGGGGCGCGAACTCAAGCAGCTTACATTCTCGGTGCCCAATACGGCGGAGGTTTTGCCCATTCGTCCGGGCGATCGCATCTCTATCCTTTACTCCACCCGTGGCCCTAATTTAGAGGCCTTGTTTGCCCTTCACAACCACTCCACCGGCAAGCGATGTCTGCTGCCTACGCCTGTGCCTGGCAAGACCCGTCAGGGGCAGGCGGGGGGTGTTTCGTTGGCGATCGGCGTCGGGGCTCTTCTTGGTGGGATTAATGTGGGATTGGTGCTGCTGGCTGGGCTGGCAGTGCTGCTCGGGTCGCGCCTGTCTCATGTCGCAGAACTAACGTCACCCATGCCGGATGGCGATCGCCCCACTGAAGCTCGATTAATGGATGAACTCAAACTTGTGAACCAAAAGGCGGCTCTGCACGAGCATGTGCAGATGCTGCGGCAAGAGAGCCAAGATCACGTCGTGCTTATTCGCCAGCTGCAAGCACTGCGCAGCAAGATGATGCGCTTCAACCCCAGCCTTTATGCCCCACGGGTCAGCAGTATCGAAACAGCAATGCGGTTGCTCAATCAACGGATTGCCCATAATCACCGCTTAGTTGAAGCCTATGAGCAAACGGTTGGCATGATTGATATTGAGCTAGATGCTTCGAGTCTAGGCGACCAACTCCCAGATATTGAAGACTTTACCCGTCACATTTTTCTGCGGTTAGACGAACTTAATGCGATCGAAGCGCAGAATCAAGATAGGTGGAACCAAATTCAGGCAATGGACGAGGTGCGCCGCCTGCAGACCTAACGCAGCAGATCTAGAACTGTAGGGTAAAACTTTG
The DNA here is from genome assembly GCA_041742695.1 of Elainellales cyanobacterium. Lineage (GTDB taxonomy): Bacteria > Cyanobacteriota > Cyanobacteriia > Elainellales > Elainellaceae > Kaiparowitsia. The sequence continues at coordinate 1,331 of JBGTOF010000484.1, forward strand.
GGATGTATTGGGTGAAACCTTTGCGGTATGCAGGTTTTACCCAAAATCGTTCGAGTAAGCGCGTGGCCAACCGCTACAAAGAACCAAAGCCCTTTTTCTTTTTCTCTTTTTTCTTCTTTTTGGGGGGTGTCAGCCCGCCCTGGTAGCCTCGGAATCCCGGGAGTGACCCACCGCGACCGCCGCCGCTTGGCATTCCGCCCATGCCCGGTAGTCCGCCCATGTCGGGCATTCCGGGCATCCCCATGCCGGGCATCCCCGGAAATTGGCCTTTGCCCATTTGCTGCATGAGCGATCGCATCTTTTGAAAATCACTCACCAGTTTGCTGACATCGTTCAGCCCGTGCCCAGAGCCACCGGCAATGCGCTTGCGGCGACTCGGCGAGCTGGCCAGCAGGTCAGGATTTTTGCGCTCTTGAATCGTCATTGAGCGAATCATCGACTCGGCTCGTTTGAGCTGTGCTTCACCTTGCTCAAGCTGCTCGCTTGAAATCTTGTTCAACCCAGGAATCAGCTTAGCAATGCCGCCCAAAGACCCCATTGTTTTTAGCAGACGAGTTTGCTTAAGAAAGTCGTCGAAGTCAAACTGAGCCTCTAGAATTTTTTGGGAAAGCTGCTCAGCTTCCGCCATGTCTACTTCTTCTTGGGCTTTTTCTACGAGCGTAAGCACATCACCCATGCCCAAGATCCGCGAGGCCATGCGGTCTGGATAAAAGGGCTGCAGCGCCTCAACTTTCTCCCCTACCCCTACAAACTTGATGGGCTGCCCTGAAATACGCCGCACTGATAAGGCCGCGCCACCTCGCGTGTCGCCGTCCATTTTAGTTAGGATGGCACCCGTGATACCGATTTCATCGTGGAAGGTGCGGGTGAGGTTTGCCGCTTCCTGTCCGGTCATGGCATCGACGACTAGCAGCACTTCGTGAGGCTGCACGGTGTCTTTTATTTGTGCCAGCTCCGCCATCATCGACTGGTCAATTTGCAGGCGACCTGCTGTGTCAATAATGACGGTATCAACGCCGTCTGCTCTCGCTTTGGCTACCCCTTGGCGGGCAATTTCGACAGGGTTTGCGTCTGACCCCATGTCGAATACGGGTACACCAATTTGCTTGCCCAAAGTTATGAGCTGATCGATCGCCGCTGGACGGTATACGTCCGTTGCAACTAGGAGGGTGCTGCGGTCTTGCTTGCGCAGATGCAAGGCTAGCTTGGCCGTGGCCGTGGTTTTCCCGGTTCCTTGCAAACCTGCCATCAAAACGATTGTAGGTGCGGTGTCTGCCGTTGCCAGGGGGACATTTTCCTCCCCCATGACCGACACCAACTCGTCGTTCACAATTTTGATGAACTGCTGGGCTGGATTCACACCTGCAATAACGCTTGCCCCCAGCGCCTTGTTCTGCACTTCTGTAACAAATTCTTTTACCACCTGCAGGCTGACATCAGCCTCCAACAAGGCACGACGCACTTCCCGCAAGGCGTCTTGAATGTTGGCGTCCGAGATTTTGTCTTGACCGCGAAGCTTCTTCCAGGCTCCTTCTAGGCGATCGCTCAGGGCTTCAAACATGGGCTTTGGCTCAATATCGGCTCAATAACTAACTGCTGCATTCATTCTAGTAGAGCATTTGCTTAAGAACAGCCAGCTATGGGACGAGTCCTCACGGCTGGCTGTTCTGAGCAGGATCTCTTGATCAGCTAGGGAATAAAAGGCGTGGGTTAGACGTCAGCCTAACCCGTTGGTTCAGGCTATTCTGCCTCGCCCTCAGACGCTTTGCCTTTTGTGCCGCGTTTGCGGGTTGCGGCAGGTGTAGAAGCAGTGTCTTCCGTAGACGATGCCGTTTCGTCGTCCACCGCCTCTGCCGCTACATCAACTACCGCTTCAGCGGCAGATTCGGTGGCAGGAGCTGCGTCGTCTCCGTCGGTTGCGTCTTCCTCAGCCGCAACACTATCCAGTGCTTCGTCTGCATCCGGTGGGGTCAGGGTGCCTTCGGGCACAAGCTCAACCGTATTGTTCTCCTCTAGCCAGCCAAAGATTTTGTCTTTCAGCAGTTCTTCTTCGAGCACTGAAACCAGGCGATCGCGGTCAATGCCGGGTTCTTCACCTAGGTCTTCCAGCACTTCCTCAACTTTTGCTTTAACTTCTTCTTCGGTCACAGTTAGGGACTGCAGCTTGGCGATTTCACCTAGGGCCATGGTGCGCTGTAGTCGGGCGATCGCCTCAGGGCGACTCCGCTCGCGCAAATTGCTGATAATCTCTGGCGTAAATAGCTGCTTCACATCCATCCCCTGATTACTAAACTGCATAGCGGTTTGCGTAATCATGTGGTCGGTTTCACGACGGACCAGCGTTTCTGGTAGATCTACCTCTAAATGCTCGAGCAGGGCTCCCAGCAGCGCATTTTGCTTATTGCTCTTGGTTTTATCTTCGGCTTCCTGGGCAAAGCGCTCTTCTAATGAAGCCCGCAGTTCCTCCAATGTCTCAAAGTCACTGATTTCTTGCGCAAAGTCGTCATCGATCTGGGGCAGTTCTTTTTCCTTGAGCTCTTTCAGCGTCACGGTGAACACTGCAGCTTTGCCTGCTAAATCTTCCTGCTGATAGGGATCGGGAAATGTGGCATCCACGTCGCGAGTCTCGCCAATCTCCATGCCTACCATTCCCGACACAAATCCGGGGATGAACTTACCTTCCCCAAGCTCTAGCTCAAAGTTTTCGGCGCTGCCACCGGCAATCTCAGCCGGTTCTTCTCCGTCGGGTGCCTCTGCCAAGCGACCCTTGAAATCTACTACAGCTAAATCCCCTTCCTGAGCCGCGCGACCTTCTACGGGCACTTGAGCTGCTAACCGCTCCCGGTATGACTCCAGCGTTTCATCGACTTTCGAGGGTTGATAGGTAACTTCCTCAGCCTGAACAGTCAGCCCAGTACATTGATTAAGCTTGGCCTCTGGAGGCACGTCCACTACTGCTGTCACCGTTAGAGGTGACCCCGGTTCGTACTGCCCAATCAAATCTTCAAACGAAGAGCGCAATTCGATAGAGCCAATCGCATCAATCTTTTCCTGCTCAATGGCCAGCTTCACGCTGTCGTCAATCAAGTCTTCAATAGCGGCAACCTTAATCCCTTTGCCATACTGGCTTACGAGCACATGGCGGGGAACTTTACCTTTACGAAACCCAGGGATATTAGCATTGCGCGCAAACTTTTGTAACGTTTTGTCATAGGCCTGCTTGGTCATTTCAGGCGTGATTTCGATCTCCAGACCAATTTGGCTGGCGGGCAGTTTTTCCTGGGTGACTTTCATTGATTCTCTCGGTGCGCGGTTGATAGGTTATCCCCAAGGCGGGGTAACACTGCAATATGCTATGTTAGCGGATCATTGAGGCAAGCCTTGAGAATTGCCGTAATTCTGCAAAATTTTCTTGAGCATTTGGCCCAGTCCCGAAAATCTGGAGTGCATTGCAGCACTGCAAATGGCTCACCTTGCGGAAAGCGCTTGGTTTAGCATTAAGGTTTAGAAGCGTGACCCCGTATTTGATTATCTAAAGATTTGATTGTCTAAAAAGTTAAATAGTAGCTATAAAGTCATTCAGATTCAGGCATTAGTTTACAGTCATCAATTATTTATCTATCCAATCCACATTAGTTTAGGGAGGTTAGTCGCTTGTCGCGGTCGTATCATGTGGCGGTTTTAGGGGCAACGGGCGCTGTTGGCACAGAGTTGCTTCAGATTTTAGAACAGCGAGATTTTCCTATATCTCAGCTGTCGCTGTTGGCGTCGCCTCGCTCGGCGGGTCAGTCGCTGACATTTCGGGGTGAGGCGGTGCCCGTGGAGACAGTGGGCGATCGCTCTTTTGCAGGAGTCGATATCGTCTTGGCCTCTGCAGGTGGATCGATCTCTAAGACTTGGGCTGAAATCATTGTGGCTTCGGGCGCAGTCATGATTGACAACTCCAGTGCCTTTCGCATGCGACCAGATGTGCCGCTGGTAGTGCCAGAAGTGAATCCTCAGACTGCAGCACACCATAGTGGCATCATCGCTAACCCTAACTGCACCACCATCTTGATGAACTTGGCGGTGTATCCTCTCCATCAAGTGCAGCCTGTGAAACGGATTGTAGTCGCTACGTACCAATCCGCCAGTGGAGCGGGGGCACGGGCGATGGAAGAAGTAAAAGCGCAGGCGCAAGCCATTCTGGATGGCACTCCACCGCCTACTGAGTCGTTCCCGTATCCTTTAGCATTTAATCTCTTTCCTCACAACACACCGCTCAACGAGCAGGGCTACTGTGAAGAAGAGATGAAGATGATCAATGAAACTCGGAAAATTTTTGCGGCACCGGATCTGCGAATTTCGGCTACCTGTGTACGGGTTCCCGTCTTGCGGGCCCACTCCGAAGCCATTAACCTGGAATTTGAGCATTCGTTTGATTCAGCGCAGGCTCGGCAAATTTTGAGTCAAGCACCCGGTGTCAAGCTGATCGACGATTGGCAACAAAATTACTTTCCAATGCCGATTGATGCCACCGGGCAGGATGATGTATTGGTAGGACGCATCCGTCAGGATCTGTCCCATCCCTGTGGGTTGGAGCTATGGTTGTGTGGCGATCAAGTGCGAAAGGGTGCTGCGCTCAATGCCGTGCAAATTGCAGAATTACTTATTGCTAATGACTGGTTAACGCCGGTGGCATCTGTACCCTTGTCTGCAATGGCACCCCCCAGGTAGATTGGGATTGATCTTTGAAGAAGCCAACCTGCAGGCATGATTCGACAGTGCGGTTGGTGTTTGGCCGCGCATGTGTGTGAGGAGTTTATCAAACCTGTGAGTATATTTGGACGTGTCTTAACGGCCATGGTGACGCCCTTTGCAGAGGACGGCTCCCTCAATTATGAGGTAGCAGAGCAACTGGCCGATTATTTGGCAGATCATGGCACAGATACGCTTGTCGTCTGCGGTACGACGGGAGAGTCGCCAACGCTGACTTGGCAAGAGGAGTATGAGCTGTTTCAAGTTGTGAAGCGGGCCGCGTCGGGCAAAGCTAAGGTGATTGCCGGAACCGGTTCAAACTCTACCCAGGAGGCGATCGCCGCAACTCAAAAAGCCGAAAAGCTTGGCCTAGATGGCTCGCTTCAGGTTGTGCCCTATTACAATAAGCCGCCTCAGGCTGGACTATATCAACATTTTCGGGCGATCGCCGAAGCCAGTCCCGATCTACCCATGATGCTGTACAATATACCTGGGAGGACTGGACAAAACCTCCTTCCTGAAACCACTGCGCATCTATCAGAACTGCCAAATATTGTGGCGATAAAGGAAGCGAGTGGTAGTCTAGAGCAAGTAAGTCAAATTCGTCGTCTAGTATCCTCGAGTTTCTTGATATACTCTGGAGATGACGCACTTACCCTTCCCATGCTGGCAGCTGGCGGTTATGGTGTTGTTAGCGTAGCTAGCCATTTGGTCGGAACAGAAATTCAACGCATGGTTCAGTCATTTGAGCAGGGCTCACCTGCCGTTTCTCTTGATATTCATCTCAAGCTGTTGCCGTTGTTTAAGTCATTGTTTTTAACCACAAATCCAATTCCTCTGAAGGTTGCGCTCAACTTATTGGGTTGGCCTGTAGGTGCTACTCGGTTGCCTTTAAGCGACGATCTGGAAGCATTATCAGATGTGCTCAAGCCAATTCTTGCGGATCTGGCACTTCCATCTCGAGCCTGAGCTATCGCAGCCAAGCGCAAAGTGTGGAATAAAGTAGGGGCTCAAAATAGAACTCAGCTCGCCGCTCTAAATGGTTTGAGCCGCTGTGAGTCAATCATAAAAATCGATAATTTGTGTTCTATCTCACGCTTCCTACAATTCGATCGTTAATGGGCGCAGCCAGCTAGTCCTTAGATTTTCAGCAAAAGTCTAGTATCCAACACCTCCTTATGGCGTTATCCGCTAACAGTGCTTCGTTAAACGGCGTGCTTCTCTCACATGGGAAGACCCTTACAGTTCCGTTGTTGGTCAAATAAGGCTTAGGCCTTTAGTATTTTCGCATCTAGCGCCAGTACGTCTCTTAAGGCGGCAGCTCTAGTATATCGCTCTAGATTTTCAAGCCATCGAGCGATCGCCCTTCCAGGTTTTAGTTAAGTTTCCAAATCTCTTTCTCAGCTCTCGTTCATCACATATTTCTAGTTTCTCTAGTTACAAGGACATACATGACACAATCGAAAACAGCGCCTTCTTTGAAAATCATTCCTTTAGGTGGGCTCCACGAAATCGGCAAAAACACCTGCGTTTTTGAATACGATGATGAAATCATTTTGTTAGATGCAGGCTTAGCCTTCCCGACTGATGGGATGCACGGCGTCAATATCGTGCTACCAGACACAACCTACCTGCGAGACAATCGCCACAAAATCAAAGGTATGGTTGTCACCCACGGGCATGAAGATCATATCGGCGGCATTCCCTTTCACCTTAGACAGTTCGACATTCCAGTAATCTATGGGCCCCGCCTAGCAATGGCATTGCTGCAGGGCAAATTAGAAGAAGCAGGCGTTGCCGATCGCACCGAAATTAGAACGGTTCGACCCCGCGATGTCGTTCGGATTGGCAAGTATTTCTTAGTGGAATACATTCGCAACACCCATTCCATGGCGGATAGCTTCACTGTGGCTATTCACACGCCTGTTGGTTTAGTTATTCACACTGGTGATTTCAAATTTGACTATACACCTGTCGATGGCGAAGCATTCGATTTTCAGCGCTTAGCTGAGCATGGTGAGCGTGGCGTACTTTGTCTCATTAGTGACTCAACGAATTCTGAAGTGCCGGGCCATACACCTTCCGAGCGCTCTGTTTTTCCAAATTTGGATCGAGTGTTCAGTCAGGTCAAAGGGCGTCTGCTGGTCACCACATTTGCCTCCTCTGTTCACCGCGTCAGCATGATTTTGGAACTGGCAAAGAAAAACAACCGAAAGGTGGCAGTTGTTGGCCGTTCTATGCTGAACGTGATCGCCCATGCTCGTAAGCTGGGTTACATGAAATGCGATGACGATCTATTTGTCCCCCTCGCTGTGGCGCACAAACTGCCCGATGCAGGCGTGTTGATTCTCACTACAGGCTCTCAGGGGGAACCCATGGCCGCGCTAACTCGCATTGCGCGAGGTGAGCACAAGCAAATTCGGGTTCGCGAGGGCGATACGGTCGTCTTCTCGGCAAACCCCATTCCTGGTAATACGATTGCTGTCGTCAACACTATTGACCAACTCATGATGCGCGGCGCTCATGTGGTGTATGGCCGTGACAAAGGCATCCACGTGTCGGGGCACGGATCGCAAGAAGATCAGAAGCTCATGCTGGCATTGACCAAACCAAAATTCTTCTTACCTGTACACGGCGAGCACCGCATGTTGGTGAAGCACTCGGAGACGGCTCAAAGCATGGGCGTCCCTGCCGAGAACATGGTAATCATCAACAATGGTGATGTGGTGGAATTAGAAGCAGAAGCCATTCGAGTCTCAGGCACGGTGCCGTCTGGCATTGAGTTGGTTGACTCGTCTCGCTCGGGCGTCGTGCATGATCGAGTGCTGAAAGAGCGACAACAGCTTGCAGAAGAGGGAGTGGTCACTATTGCAGCTACGATTGGCTGGGATGGCAAGTTGCTAACTAAGCCCGAAGTTCATCTGCGAGGAGTGGTCACTACTGCTGAAAAAGCTCGGTTTGAGCAATCGATTGCCAAGACGATTGAAACCGCGTTGAGCGATCGCTGGAAGGAGTTTACCAACAACTTTGAAGCTGACGCTTTAGACGTAGATTGGGCACGGGTAGAAGCTCATTTAGAGTCTGAGCTTCGCCGCCAGATGCGGCGCGAAATTAAGAGCAACCCGATGTTAGTATTCCTTATGCAAACGCCTCAGGCTGCTTCAACTAGCCCTGTACGGCGTCAGCTAGAAGCAGTAAAAGCTTCTTAATTGAGATCTAGCCCGTTAAAAAAGGGGATGTAGCGCTTTGCGCTATATCCCCTTTTTTAACTTTTTAACGTCAGTTCGGGTTAAGAGGGTTTGAGCTTATCCCGAACTCAGTTTTTTTAGGATCTTGCAATTGTTGAAAGGGTTAGGATAGCCGCTGTGCGTGTAGACGCCGCACCGTGCTGGCTGTGTCGCGGCCAGTACGGCTTTTGCATATGCCGAACTGACGTTATGCACAGGTTCCATAATCTTCAAGACATCAATATATTTGATAGTCTAAAGACATGACGGATTCGTTAATAAATTATGGGTCGCCTGGGATTCGAACCCAGGGCCGATCGGTTAAAAGCCGAGTGCTCTACCGCTGAGCTAGCGACCCAATAATGGCGCATTGACGCGCCGTATACCAAATTAACATAGTCTGTTCCCATTTGGGAATGATTTCTAAGATTTTGAACGCGCTCCAAAATTCGAGCGAACGTGATGCGATCGCACCTATCAGCGTAGTGGATTGAGCTGAAGGCTAAATGTGGTTTCTAGGTCGCTCTGAGGAGGCAATAGGGTGAGGCGATCGCCTGTGTTGAGTGAATTGCGTGGAGCGCTCCAGGGCTCCAAACAATAGTAATCTTTGCCCTTCACCGTCCAAAACACCATCGCAGAAAAGTATGGATCGGCCTCGAAGGTCAGTTGGGTCTGGGCATTCAGGTCAACAACCGTAGCCTGCTGTAACGACAGATCGGGGAAAATGACATCAATTTCATCCATTTCAAAATCAAACTGATTCTGAAACGGGTGGCTGGTCCGGTTGATCTGATCAATCAGTTCTGTGGCGGGAATCTGAAACTGGAGCTGGGAC
>JBGTOF010000022.1:0-3970 GCA_041742695.1 Elainellales cyanobacterium
TTCGACTCGCGTCAACACGGGGCCGGCGACTGCGATTAATGCGCCTCAAGGCACACGGCCACCGATGGCGGGAGCCCCTGCTGCGCCACCGCCACCGCCTGCGGCCCACCGCCCCGGTGCCCCCCCGCCAAAATCCACTCAGACCAAACTGTCGCCGGGTCAGCCTACGCTGGCTCAAATCGTGCGCGAGGCCTTCGATAAGGGGTTTTCTGATGTTCACCTTGGCGTGGGTGAAGTGCCTCGCTTTCGCAACCGGGGGGAAATCGACCTTACAGATTACCCCAATACCGATCGCGATACGTTCATGAGTTGGATAGGTGAGGTTCTAACGGACGGAGAAATTCGTCATTTTGAAGATCACCTCGAGTTTGATGGTGCCACGCAATATGAGTTCGCTCGGGTGCGGATTAATATCTTTGATTCGTTGCGCGGGCCTGCTATGGTGATGCGCTTGATTCCCCTGCGCATTCCCACCATGGAGCAGCTGAACCTGCCGCCCGTGCTGCGCGACATGTGCCACTACCATAAAGGGCTGATTTTGGTGACGGGGCCAACGGGGTCAGGCAAGTCCACCACCATGGCGGCCATGATTGACTACATCAATAAAGAGATGGCAAAAAATGTCATCACGATTGAGGACCCGATTGAATTTGTTCACACGAGTCAGAAAAGCCTGATCAAACAGCGGGAAGTGGGCATGCACACTCTCAAGTTTGAGTCTGCGCTAAAGGCGTCTCTGCGAGAAGACCCTGACATTATTTTGGTGGGTGAGATGCGCGACCAAGAAACGGTGAACACGGCCCTTAAGGCGGCGCAAACCGGACACTTGGTGATGGGGACGCTGCACACCAACAGCGCTGTGAAGACGATTGAGCGGATTGTTGGTCTCTATGAACCTGAGCAGCAAGCCCCGGTGCGGTTGGCGATCGCCGAATCTCTAGTCGGGGTGGTGGCCCAGGGTCTTTGCCGCACCACCGACGGCAAACGTGCCGCATTCCACGAGATCCTGATCAACACCGATGCGATTCGCGATTACATTCGTCGGGGTGATCTAGATGAAGTCGAAGCGCTGCTGCCGCGCTGTGAATTTGACGGCATGTGCACGATGAACCAATCCCTCTATCGTCTCTATGAGGCAGGACGGATTACGGAAGAAACCGCGCTAGAGCTGTCACCCAAGCCCAATGAAATGGCGCAGATTCTGCGCGGTCGTGTGTAATCCGACCCCATGCGGCCACACACTCGCGACTCTAGAGTTGCGACTAAACAGCAGTGAGGGGTGGGCGTGACATGCCCACCCCTCACTGCTATTTGATGTTTGGATGACCCTTACAGCAACGCTGCCGCGTGTTCTGCTAGCTCTGATCGCTCGCCCTTGAGTAAGGTAATGTGCGCCGCTAGCGGATCGTGCTTGAACCGTTCCGTGACATAGGTAAGGCCGTTGCTGGCCGCGTCAATGTAGGGGTTGTCGATTTGCTCTACGTCCCCTGTGAGAATAATTTTGGTGCCTTCTCCAGCACGGGTAAGGATGGTCTTGACCTCGTGGGGGGTCAGGTTTTGGGCTTCATCCACAATCAAAAACTGCCGGGGAATGGTGCGTCCACGAATGTAGGTGAGGGGCTCAATTTGCAACAGCCCTTGCTCAATCAGCTCGTCGTAGCCGCGCCACCAGCGGGTATGTTTGCCAAATCCCTCTTGCAGGCTAAAGATTAGGTCAAAGTTGTCGTAGAGTGGCTGCATCCAGGGCGATAGCTTTTCGTTCACATCGCCCGGCAGGTAGCCGAGGTCGCGCCCCATCGGCACAATCGGGCGAGAAATCAGCAGACGGCTATAGGTGCCCTCTTCTAATACTTTTTGTAGACCTGCGGCGATCGCCAACAGCGTTTTTCCCGTTCCCGCCTTACCCACCAGCGTGACTAGTGGAATAGAATCGCGCAGCAAAAGATCTAGCGCAAACTTTTGCTCCCGATTATGAGGCTGAATATGGGAGACACCCGCATGCGGGAGCTTGGTGATGGGCAGCAGCGTTCGCCCTTTAGAATCGGCGATCGCCAGCGCCGTATGGTCAGGATTGGTAGCATTCACGAGCGTCACCGACTGGTTGGGGTAGAACGAGCGCTCCAGCGTGACCCCACCGCCTTTGAAGAGTTGATCAATCTGCGCCGTATCCACCAGCACTTCGGTCAAGCCAAGATAGAGCTCTCCCACGTCCACCTTATCGGTTTCATAGTCTTGGGCCGTTAACCCCAGCGCATCGGCTTTAATCCGCAGGTTTGTGTCTTTGCTGACCATCACTACTGGGCACTGGCACTGATGCTTTAGTTCAATCGCCACAGCCAAAATAGCATTGTCGCCGCGATCGCCCTCCAGTTCTGGCGGTAGCCCCGCCAACGTTTCGCGGCTGCATAGCGCCACCCGCAGCGACCCCGTCTGGTTAATGGCAACGCCCTGAATCAGGTGCCCCTCCAGCCGTAGCGTATCCAACAGGCGCGACACCTCGCGCGCATTGCGGCCCGTCATGTCTGGCTGGCGCTTAAACCGATCCAGCTCTTCAATAATCGTCATCGGTAAGACGACATCGTTATCCTCGAAACGCAACACCGCAGATGGGTCATGAAGCAAAACGTTCGTATCGAGAACAACAACTTTTTTCATGCTGTAAAGAAATAAAGCGCGGTCTGAGCCAGTCCAGATTTCGGATGAGAGAGTGAGCTGCCAAGGAAAACCAGCCCGCACCTCGTTCCAACTCTCTATCACGTTGAAACTATCCGAACGTCAGGGTACTCAAGTAGAACCACCAGACCGCTGTGCGTATAGAGCCTACATCATGATACAGATGGGTCTGAGAGCGCAAGCGAGGAGCGGGGGATCTGTTGCACAGATTCATAAAGAGGCCGCTGGGTGATTCCTCAGTCTAGGTGAATCATGAGCTCACATCACCCCCTAAACCTACTTGCCCAACAACGACTCAAATTCAATTTGCATTGCTTTATAATCGCTAAGGCGACCAATCAGCAACGTATCCGTTCCTGCATCCCGTAACCGCTGCTTCCAATGGTTGACCTGCTCAGCGTTGTTTAGCCAGAACTCGATCACGTCATCCACCACGCGATCGAGATTCCAGCCACGTTCTGGCACCACAGTCTCAGCCGATTCTAGAAATGCATCTAGAGTGCAGCGGTGCGTCGCCAAATATTCGGCTCCACTCAACCGCTGCGCTTCTGTATAGTGTTGATGGTTAAAGAAATTCAAAATTGGCGCAATGCCTACAAATTCAAAGGAGTACTGCATCGAGAAAACCTGCAATTTGCCTGCAATTCGTCAGATCTATCGCGATTCACCATGGGTAAATTCCATTCATAGTTCCAGCCCACCTGAGAACTTAGGAGTAGAATTCGCTCTTTAAGTTAGGTTTGCTACGGTTTCTAGCTCTATCGCTGGCAGGGTTGCCATCGCGTTTTTGTCTCTATTCGAACTTACACAGTTGGACGCTGCACAAACTATCTAAAGGGCACCTCGATTAATTGCCTCATTGATAATCTTGGGAGCCCAGAACCACTGGAATCTCATTGCCATTCTCAACAAGATTTGTATTTTTCGAGGTGCCCTAAAGCCTAAAGCTATACCTGAAGCTATGGTTTTATTGAGAACACAGCGTCAGCCCTATTTCTGCAAGGGCCTATGATCAGAATAAAACTGGAAGATTATTCACCTCCGCTGTAGATAACTCTATGGGTAATAAGAGCGGCTTAGCTCTTATTCGGTAGTAACAGATAGAACTAGAGCCGGGGCTAACTACTAAAATCATGCCTCCTAAGGGTTGGTTTAGTCTAAGAGGATGTTTTAAAAGGGTCAGATTGAGGATCAAAAGCCACCTGTACGGATCACATTGTTCCTTGAAACCCTCATTCCTTCGTAGCAGTTCCTCAGTAGTTGAGGTAGTTCAAGTAACTCCAGAGGGCTTTTCAAA
>JBGTOF010000050.1:0-20996 GCA_041742695.1 Elainellales cyanobacterium
TGGAGATGGCAGTGGAACTCACCCCCAGCTGGCGCGAAAAACGCCGTCAAGCTGTCGCCATTTTGACCCAATTGGGCTTGAGCGATCGGGTAGACTATAAGCCTAAAGCCCTCTCAGGAGGTCAAAAGCAACGAGTGGCGATCGCCCGAGCCCTAGTCAACCAACCCCCGCTTATTCTGGCCGACGAGCCCACCGCCGCCCTCGACAAAAAGTCAGGCCGAGACGTGGTCACCTTGATGCAACAACTCGCCAAAGGCGAAGGTCGCACTATCCTCATGGTCACCCACGACAACCGCATCCTCGACGTGGCTGACCGCATTGTCACCTTGGTGGATGGTCGCCTTGACTCTGATGAAAACTTAAGCCAATTTGCCGAAACCCACGACCCCAAAACCCTCGACCGCCGCATGTTTATCCTGTAGCCGCCAGCATTCTCCGCTGCCCGACGCCCCACCCCTAACTCCCCACTATGTCCCTCACGTTTCAAACCCCTACGCAAGAGATCACCTATCACAAGGTCTCAGACTATCTCAGCAACTCTGCTCTGTTTAAAGAGTCACTGCATGTGTCCCTGCAAGAACCACAGTTTGACATCACCTATGGTTCCGCGCAAGTCGCTGTAGGAGTGCTGCCGTGGGACGTCCACCCCTGGGAAGAACGGGATCTGGCCATCGTCAAAGCCTGTAGCTGCGTCACCGTGGGCAGCGACCCCACCCCCGAGATGATGCACTATCTGTTGACCGAAAACCATCGAATGCGGTTTGGAGCCTTTCACTTGAGCAATGAGGGCGATATTCGATTTGCTCATACCGTGCTCGGTGGCGAAAGCATGGACTTGATGGAGTTGCAAACCTGTATTCTCTCTGTGGTTACCATCGCAGACACCTACGACGACATCATTCGCGATAAGTTTGGCGGGCAACGAGCAGTCGATCGCATCGGGTCTTAGCAACCTTGGGCGATCGCCCTAAAAACAGGGGCTTGAGTCTGCGACTGGTTTACCCAAAAAATAAGTGGGGGTGCTCTGCTGCAGCACCTCCCACTTATTGCAACCGACAGGTTGACTAAGACAATTTAGGACAATTATTGTGGTGAACTCCCGGCGAGCAAGGAGTTCACCACAATCCATCCTCAAGCCAGCGCATGAGCGTGATACGTGTTCACAATGGGCGATCGCCCAAGCACTACGCTTTCTTGCTATCGCGAGACTTTTTCAAACGATAGCCAATGCCAGCTGCTGCAACAGTTCCCATCACGGTAAAGGGCTCAGGCACAGCCTGGCTCTCGGGTGGCAATGCCACCGTTTCAGACTGGAAGGTAAACAGCGACGCATGAGACAGGTCACGGCCTGTGGTGCCATTGCCCGATGTAGAAACCCCAATGGTGTTGAAGAATCCCGAGGTTACCTCGCCCACATTATTAAACAGGTAGGCACTGTAAGCATCGCCAGCCTTGAGGCTAATCACAAAAGGCCCAGACAGCTTGGCACCCCCCAGCAAACTCCAAGAGCCGGTGCTAGAGTCGTGGTTTGCGAAAAGGCCACCTTCATCTGATTTGCCAAACAGAGACCAAAAGCCGCTGCCCACCGTATCCTCAAACAACCCACCGTTCAACAGGCTTTGTAGAGGAGCCCCGGCTCCAGTGTCATTGCCCGAGTAAGAGCCCTTGCAGGCTGTTGCAAAAATACCACCCGTTACCGAAACATCAGTGGTGCTGCACAAGTTACCTACCACTTCCCCAGCAGAACTGGTTTTTTCAGGGCCACTCTTCTTACCCTGAGCAAGTGCTTCCGTGCTATCAACCATCACCATACTGGCCGCAACCAAGGTAGATGTTAGTAGAGTTGATTTCCAGGAAAAACGACGAGTAACCATTAGCTTCCCTCAAACGAATAGTGTTGGTCTGTAGCAATTTAGACACGAAACAAATCTAGCAAGCCCTTAAGAAATGTGCCCGCTTACACTAAAAACCTCAAACTTTATTTTTAATTCCGGCAGAGATAGGGGCTAAACCTTCATAGGATTCATCAGGGTTGTCAAAGGGGATGGCTTTGAAAAGATGACCAAACTAGCTGAAATGCTTATTCCACAAGGCTTAGACTAGACTCTGCGAGTAAACCTTTGCAACCTTCGACTCAACCGGAGATCTGCAGAGACGTGGAAAACGGCGTAAGGAGTAGCTGAATATACTGTTAGGTCATTGATATTACTGATAAGTCAATCTGCCTAATAGGGGTGCTTGATTACAGGCTCATCATCCTATCGGCTAAATTTGTGACATCTATCTGTCCACTATTTGCTTCGGGTTGGCTACCTAATAACGGAGCTGACGGGCACTCCACTCTAAAAAGGCTGGCCGAAGTGAGAAGTTTAGGGCTAGATTAGTGAATTAAAGGTTGTATCTAGCTGGTTTGGGGGACTATTCACAGGGGTGTTTAGGCGTTCTAGTGCATCGCAGCAAGATAGGGCGGGGGCGATCGCTCGCCTTAGAGCTAGCCTTGAGTAGCCATTTCATAGTTGGGCCGTATTGGAATTATGTTGAGATTGTGTTGGAATTTGGAGTAGTGCACAGGCTAACTCTACCGATTGGCTCACATCGCCCGACCACTCATAGTCCCAAAACTCAACAACGGCTCCTTAGTGGAATGGCTGATACCGCCCCTGAGACAAAGGGTATGGCTTGGAACATGCAGCGCATGAGTAACGTTGCCCAACGCTATAATCTGCCAGGAGCTGCTCAAGAAGGCGGAGTCACTCAAAAAGGCGTCATAAATTCATCTCACTATGGAGAATTTGCCTAGAGCTGAGCCATTAATGTGTGATTTGGGAATTCTCGATTAAGGTGGAATTCAGCGCCGCTCAATCGTTAGCATAGAGAAGAAGTCTTACTGTGACTCATCCCTTAACGTAGTACTCGCCTCGGCTAGCGTTTAACTTATGTTTCTCAAAAAATGTTGCGACATTAAGGCAGCGTATATACATGCTTTGCTGTAACGAGGTTGAACCAGTAAGGAAGATTCATGTCTAGCGTGGAATACCAGTTTAAGGTTCGCTTTTGGGGGGTGCGAGGCAGCATTTCTTGCCCCGGCTCAGAAACGGTAAGATATGGCGGAAATACCTCCTGCGTTGAGATGCGAGTAGGCGAAAACCTGCTGATTTTTGACGGGGGGACAGGGCTGCGCGTGTTGGGTCAGTCTCTTCTCAGAGAAATGCCCCTCCGCGCCAATATGTTTTTCACCCACTCCCATTGGGATCACATTCAGGGATTTCCATTTTTTGTGCCTGCTTTTGTAAAGGGCAACACATTTAATATTTATGGGGCGATCGCCCCCAATGGGTCCACCATCGAGCAGCGCCTCAACGATCAAATGCTGCACCCCAACTTTCCAGTGCCGCTCCAAATCATGGGAGCCGACCTCACCTTCCATGACATTGCCGTAGGCGAAACCGTACACATTGGAGATGTGACAGTAGAAAACGCACTGCTACATCATCCTGGCGAAGCGGTGGGCTATCGCGTTATCTGGAATGACCATGCTGTGGCCTATGTCACTGACACCGAGCATTACCCGGATCGACTAGATGAAAACGTGCTGTGGCTAGCGCGGGATGCCGATGTGATGATTTACGATGCCACCTATACTGACACCGAATACAATTCAGAAAAATCACCCAAGGTAGGGTGGGGGCACTCAACCTGGCAAGAAGCTATCAAGGTGGCGAAAGAAGCGAATGTGAAAAAGCTGATCATTTTCCACCATGACCCATTGCACAGCGATGAGTTTATGGATCAGATTAAGCGCGATACCACCGAACGCTTCGCCAACAGTGATGTAGCTTACGAAGGGATGGAAATCGACGTGTTAGCGCACCCGGAGCCCAGCGGCAAGCCCTTGAAATTATCTGCATGAGCGCGTTGAGCGATGCTCTCGGGCGTTTCTAGTTAGCTCTCCGCGTTGAACCTAGACCTTTGTAAAGGGCTAGCGCTGTCATCCTTCCCAAAACTTCTACCTACGCAGCCCTATTCTTGTGTCAAAATGTGAAGCGTGTGGATTACTTCGTCGCTAGATTCAATCCGAACGCCAACGCGGGCCGCCCTGGGAAATTTTGATGGGGTTCACCAGGGTCACTGTCGGGTGATTGAGCCGATTTTGGGCGAAGGGGCAGGATATGCGACGGTTGTGACGTTCCATCCTCACCCTCAAGAGTTTTTTTCTCAGCAGCGGCGATCGCTCCTCACGCCCACTGCTGAGAAGGTGCAGGTGTTGTCACACTTAGGTGTGGAGCAATTGGTGCAGCTCCCGTTTACAGCAGACTTGGCTGTAATGTCGCCAGAAGCTTTTGTAAAGCAAATTCTGGCAGAGGGATTGCACGCTAGCCGGGTCAGCGTGGGCCAAGATTTTTGCTTTGGCTATCGACGGTCGGGTACGGCAGCAGACTTAGTTCGACTGGCTGCAACCTTTGGGATTGCGGTGGACTGTATACCGCTGCATACGCAAGGGAGCGATCGCATCAGCAGCTCCCAAATTCGGCATGCATTGCAGCACGGGCAAGTCTCACTCGCGAATCAGCTGTTGGGACGGGTCTACACTCTTTGTGGCACGGTGAAGCCGGGGCAGCAGTTAGGCCGCACCTTGGGCTTTCCCACGGCTAATCTACAGTTGCCGCAGGAGAAGTTTTTGCCTAGGGATGGGGTCTATGCAGTATGGGTAACGGGCAAGGATGAAGATCCCTTAGAATCGAGCATTCCCGGCCTCGTTTTGAATGAGAACCGCCCTCTTCCCGGCGTCATGAATATTGGCCTGCGCCCTACCGTCAACGGGACTCAGCGCACCGTAGAGGTGCATCTGTTGGATTGGAGCGGCGATCTCTACCACCAGCCTTTAATAGTAAGTCTGGTGGCGTATTTGCGGGGAGAACAGGCCTTTGAGTCCCTGGATGCGCTCAAGGCCCAAATTCAGCACGATTGCGAACAGGCGCGATCGCTCTTTTCAACCTCCCCCACGTCACTGCCGCTGGGGGAATGACCCCCTGGGCATGGCTTATGCCGGAGTGCTGCTTCGCTGTTTCTGGATTTCCCTATGCCTTCGGCCCTCTCTCCTCTACGGTTACTATTTGTCTCGACGAGCGTGGGGCCATTAGGGTCTGGGGTGGGCGGTGGTGTAGAGCTAACGCTGCAAAACCTCGCCCAAGAACTACAACAACGGAGGCATCACGTTGAGGTCGTAGCTCCTGCGGGTTCTCGAGCTGCGGGGCTATCGTTGGTGCCCATTGACGGCGCGGTGCAGCCACTAGCGCAGAGTCAGCCGCGAGATGCGCCCTTGGTGCTGCCCCCCCATTCAGTGCTGGCCCACATGTGGGACTATGCGCGCACTGTGCAGCATCGCTACGACCTAGTGCTTAATTTTGCCTACGACTGGTTGCCGTTTTATCTCAGCCCCTTTTTCCACTGCCCGGTGGCACACCTAGTCAGCATGGGGTCTCTGTCTGAAGTGATGGATACAGCCATCGGTGCGGTGGTCGAGCGCGCCCCGGCGACGGTGGCCATGCATAGCCGTGCCCAAGCGGCAACCTTTCCCTGGGGCGATCGCTCGCGTATTTTGGGCAACGGGTTTGATCTGTCTCAATACGACCTCTGCCTATCGCCTGCCCCCTACTTAGGCTGGGTAGGACGCATTGCCCCCGAAAAAGGGTTAGAAGATGCGATCGCCGCTAGCGCCAAAGCAGGGCTGCCCCTACATATTTGGGGTGCGATGACAGATGGGGACTACTGGCAACAGCTTCAGCAGCAGTATCCTGAATCGTCTTACAAGTATCAAGGCTTTGTGCCGACTCAGCAGCTCCAGCAGGCGCTGGGTCGCTGCCGGGGGCTGCTGGTCACACCCAAATGGGTGGAAGCCTTTGGCAATGTGGTCATTGAAGCACTGGCCTGTGGCGTGCCTGTGATTGCCTATCGCCGAGGCGGCCCCGCCGAGCTGGTAGACGATGGCGTAACGGGCTGGCTCGTAGAACCAGATTCGGTGCTGGAGCTAGAGCAGGCGATCGCCCGACTGGATGCCATCGACCGTTTGACCTGCCGCCAGCGAGCCGAGGCTCAGTATTCCAACCAGGCGATGGGCGATCGGGTCGAAGCCTGGTTTCGCGATATCCTGCGATCGCACTGAATCGTAACACCCATCCGCCGCCCGCACTCATCATCGACTTGTCTGCAAATGGACTAATGATGGGAATATGGTTTAAATCCAGTTGGTGCGATCGCCGTATCCAAAAGCCAGGCCTATGCAATGAAACTCATGCAATGCAAGGGTTTTATTGCAAGAATCAGGTTGGAGCGGATTGATTTGCGTCATGATCCAGAATTCAGCTGGCTTTTATCAAAAAGCAATGGACTGAACTGGAGGATGGTTAACCCATCAGGCGAGCAACTGCTTCCGCCTGGGCAGCAACGCGAGGCAAGGAAACTGACATGGCCGAAATTCAATTTGCAAAAGGGATCCGCGAAGACATTGTCCCTGATATTCGCATCACCCGCTCTAAGGATGGCAGCAATGGACGGGTCATCTTTTACTTTGAGAAACCCGAGGCCCTCGGGCAAGAGTTCACAGACGACATTACCGGCATGTACATGATTGACGAAGAGGGTGAAATTATAACCCGCGACGTGAATGCTAAGTTTGTCAATGGTGAGCCCGAAGCCTTAGAGGTCGTGTATTCCTACAAGAGTGCGGATGAGTTTGAACGATTTATGCGCTTTATGGAGCGCTATGGCGAAGAAAACGGCTTAGGCTTTACCAAAACCTGACGCACCCTCTCTATGATTCAGCCTCCCCATGCCGATGCACAACCGCTGGCGGTGCACTGTGCCGTGCTGACTGCCAGCGACAGCCGCACCGTAGAGACTGACCGCAGCGGCCAGCTGATTCAGCAGCTGCTTCAAGCACATCAGCATGTGGTGCAAGACTATCGGCTGCTGCCCGATCAGGCGGTGGCGATCGCCGCTTTGGTAGAGCAGTGGTGCAACCAACCTGAGATTGACGCGGTAATTCTCAACGGTGGCACGGGCATTGCCCCCCGCGACACCACCTACGACGCCATCGAGCAGTTGATCCAAACGCCCATCCCTGGCTTTGGTGAGCTGTTTCGCTGGCTTAGCTTTCAAGACATTGGCTCGCGGGCGATCGCCTCTCGGGCCATTGCAGGGGTGCGCAACACCACGCTCATTTTCTCCCTTCCCGGTTCGAGCAACGCTGTCCGCTTAGGGATGGAATCCCTAATTCTGCCCGAGTTAATGCACCTCACCCGGCAGATGCGAGGGTAGAGGTTGAGCGTGTGGGGATTGTCAAATAGGTCTGACCCAAACCTGCATTGCTCCGGCATCGCTGAACATGTCCCTAAATATACAATTCGACGTTTGCTTATTCCCCCGCCAACCCCCGCATCCGATTTCCGCACTCCATTCCCGCCCCCAATCCCTAGGTCTCAATGCTCAAGAGCCTGACCACTGCTCTCTTCCATCTGCCTGTGTCGCGTCGCCAGCAGATGTTTTGGTTTTGGTTGAGCTTGGCGATCGCCCTGATCTATGCGCTGCCTACCCTACAAGAGGCGTTCTCCAGTCCCTATGTCGTACAGGATGACGCACGGCAGCATGTATTTTGGATGCGGAGGTTTCTTGACCCAGCGCTGTTCCCCAACGACAGCATTGCTGACTACTTTCAG
Source organism: Elainellales cyanobacterium (assembly GCA_041742695.1). Taxonomy (GTDB): domain Bacteria; phylum Cyanobacteriota; class Cyanobacteriia; order Elainellales; family Elainellaceae; genus Kaiparowitsia. The sequence continues at coordinate 7,716 of JBGTOF010000050.1, forward strand.
TCTGTGGCACCCCACGGCTATACCCTGTTCTACCGGCTGTTTATCGCGCTCGGCCTCGACCCTATTCTGCTGAGCAAGCTGTTGCCTGTGGGGTTGGGGCTGCTGACGGCGGCGCTGGCCTTTGGGGTAAGCTGGCACCTGCTGCCGCTACCCATTACCGGCTTTTTTGCCAGCGTTATGGTAAGCCAAACGCTGTGGAGCCATGATGACTTAGCGTCGGCCACGCCGCGCGCGTTCATGCTGCCGCTGTTTATGGGGTTTTTAGTGTGCCTACAGCGGCAGTGGCGCTGGGGCTGTTGGGGGGCGATTGCCCTCCAAGGCTTGTTCTACCCGCAGTATGTTCTGATCATGGGGGGACTGCTGGCGCTGCATCTCGTGACCTGGCGGGAGGGACGATTTACGCTGCGGCGCGATCGCCCGAGTCTCGTCATTGTGGGTGGAGGGCTGCTGGTGGCGACACTAGTGTTACTGCCCTTTATCTTCAGTACATCTGAGTATGGCCCTACCCTCACCGCCGCCGAGGCCCGCCAACTGCCAGAGTTTACCGATGGGCGCAGCCGTTTCTTTCAAACTGATCCGTGGGGCTTCTGGCTATCGGGGATGCGGAGCGGGCTGTTTCCGACCTTTAAGCCGCCGCTCATGGGCCTGGGGCTTTTTCTTCCACTCCTGCTGGGGCGACTGCGGCGGTTGCCTCTGGCGCAGCAGGTGCGGGGTCTAGGGCTGCTGTGGCGACTCCCGCTGATCTCGCTAGCGCTGTTTTTGGCGGCCCATGCGCTGTTGTTCAAGCTGCATCTGCCTAGTCGCTATACTGCTTATACCCTGCGGTTTACGCTAATTTTTGCGGCGGCGATCGCCCTCACACTTTTACTAGATGGGGCGCTGCGATGGGCCGCATCTAAGCGAGCCCAATCTCCCGAGAGGAATTGGTGGCGCAGTGTAACTGTGGGCCTGCTCAGCGGGGCGATCGCCCTCGCGTTGCTGCTATTTCCCCACTATGAGTCCCGCTTTCCCAACGGGAACTATGTCAGGGGTGCAGCGCTAGGGCTCTATCCCGCTCTGGCCCAGTTGCCACCTAATGCCCTCATCGCCACGCTGGTGGATGAGGCTGACAATATTCCCAGCTTTACGAACCGCTCCGTGCTAGTGGCGCGGGAATATGCCATTCCCTACCACTGGGGCTATTACCAGCCCTTTAGAGAACGGGCGATCGCCCTGCTGGCTGCGCAATACAGTCCTCGACCCCGCGAATTGCGCCAGTTCATTCGGCAGCAGGGCATCACCCACTGGCTGTTGGAGGACACGAGCTTTGAGCCCGGGTATCTCCGCACGCACTGGACTCGGCAATATCTAGAGGCGGTGACTCAAGCAGAAGCCAACTTGGAGGGGCGATCGCCCGCCTTAGCCCGCCTTGCCCCACCCTGTATCCTCCACCAAGCTGACGGATTGCAGTTAGTGGATGCGAGCTGCCTGCTTCAGCCTGCCGAAGATGGGGAGTGATTGCCGTAAGATAAGAAAAGACATTCCGTTTATACCGATTTTTTCCACATCAGCCCTTAGCATTCATGAATATTGTTGAGTTTTTTGAGCAAAGCTCCGGCAAGTGGTTTTCTCAGCGCACCAGTCATCACCTCGCCTTCAAGCAATCAGAAAGCGGCAAGTCCGACATTCGCATCGAGATGATTGATAAGGATGCGCCCGACGTGGTCAAGCTTTGCGAGCAGTATGAGGTCGATCCCAGCCTGGCCCTCTGCGGGGCTCGCGTCACATGGGACGGCACGATGGAATGGGACGAAGAGAAACACAGCGGCAATGCCGTGCTTGTGCCTATCGCAGATGAGGATAACCCGAATCAGGGCAAACTGCTACGCGACATGGGCTATGCCGAAAAAACACCCGTTGCAGGGCGCTACGTGATGGGCGATGACGGCGCGCTCACGCTCATCACCGAGTATGAAACCATGTATTCTGAAGAGCGGCTGTGGTTTGCCAGCCCCAATCTGCGACTGCGGACGAGCATTCTCAAGCGATTTGGCGGCTTTAGCATGGCTACATTCTGTTCTGAAATTCGCATGGGTGGTGCGAAACCCGACACGGCAGAGGCCTCTGCAGCATCTGAATAGTGCTGTCGCGCTGTGCCCAACGATAGGCGCGAAGCTTTGGGAAAATCCAGCGTAGGAGGTTGGCTCATCCTGCCTATGTGCGTTGCCTCTGCAAGGATTTTGGTAGCTCTACGCAAACTCTTTCTTGAATACCCCGATCCAACTTTATTGGTTTAACACTCGTCCATGACCCTCACCAACAACAAACCCGACGATAAAACGATTGTTCGTGACTATTTTAACGCGACGGGATTTGACCGTTGGCGGCGCATCTACGGCGATGGCGAGGTCAATAAGGTGCAGCTCGATATCCGCACTGGGCACCAGCGCACGGTGGATACAGTTTTGGATTGGTTCCATGCAGATGGCAATCTGGCAGGCTTGACGATTTGTGATGCGGGCTGTGGCGTGGGTAGTCTCAGCATTCCATTGGCGCAGGCTGGGGCTACGGTCTATGCCAGCGATATTTCAGAAAAAATGGTGGGAGAAGCAAAGGAACGGGCGATCGCCCTGCAGACCCAAGCAGATGTTCCCACCTTTGAGATGCCTACATTTGAGGTGTCCGATCTAGAAACCCTAAGTGGCAGCTATCACACCGTCGTCTGCCTCGATGTGCTGATCCACTATCCCCAAGACAAAGCCGCTGACATGATTCAGCACCTCAGCTCGCTAGCAGACTCGCGCTTGGTTCTAAGCTTTGCGCCTAAAACTCTGGCCTACAGCCTATTGAAAAAGATCGGCGACTTTTTCCCTGGCCCTAGCAAGGCGACTCGCGCCTACCTGCACCGTGAGGCTGATGTTGTAAAGGCACTCACCGCTGCAGGGTGGACGATTGAACGGAATACTCTAACCAAAACCAGTTTCTACTTTTCGCGCTTGCTCGAAGCCGTGCGCTAAACACGAGCTGGGCGATGCTCATCTTAGCCCTTTCGTGAATGCTCAGGAGCCAAACTGGGAATCCTAACCAAGTGCGTTGAGGAATCGTGAGGACATCCCATGAAGTTACGCTCTACCCTTACGGCGGCATGCTTAGGAATCGGCGGGTTGATGCTAGCGTTCTCGCTTGTATTTTTTGCCGAAGGGCTGCTGCGAGAGTCCGCTCCAGAAGAGCGCACCAACTCCTTTGATGCATCTTTGGGGTTTCTGCTGCTGGGTCTGCCGGGGGTTGTGCTAGGCGGTGGGTTGTTCTATCAACAGCAACAGCAAACGTCAAAACAAGAGAGCGATCGCCTGATCTCCGTCTTCTATCAGCTAGTGCAAACCAACCAGGGCACTATGAGCGTGATGGATTTTGCGTTAGCCGCCGAGTTATCGGGCGATCGCGCCAAAGCCTACCTCGACGCCAAAGCCCGCGAGTTTGACGCTAACTTTCAAACGACTGACTCTGGCGCTCTATACTACTGCTTCCCTACCGCTGCGCCATCTACTAGCACCACTTCTGTCGATACCATGCCGACCGATTCGGTCTAGCGAAAAATATCAATAACATGGGTAACACATAACTGGGATGCACTCTAACCTGTGAATTCTTCAAAACAGCATGCGGAATTCTTGCCACGGCAAGAATTCCGCACATGGGGTTCTACACCACAAACCCGCCTACTGCATCACAGCCGTCGCCCTTTTGCGAATAGCAGGTAATTCACTACATGCCGATTGCAGCCAGAATATCAGCGGCGTGGGTGTCCGTGTTGATGCTGTCATACACCTGCACAATCTTGCCTTCACCATCAATCACATAAGTGACCCGCTGAGAATAATGGAACCCGTTTTTCTCGGCGGCCACATCATAGGCATTGGTAATCACGCCATCTACATCTGCTAACAGCGGAAACGGTAGGTTGAACTTACTAGTAAATGCTTGGTGCGAAGATTCGTCATCGCGGCTGACCCCCAACACCGCCAAATCTTTACCTTGATACTCAGCATAGGAATCGCGAAAGCTGCACGCTTCTTTAGTGCAGCCAGGAGTATCATCCTTTGGATAGAAGTACAACACCACGGTCTTTCCTCTAAAATCGCTTAGGGATATTGCGTTTCCGTTGGTGTCTCTAGCCACGAAGTTGGGAGCGGTTGTACCCACTGAAAGAGCCATAAAGGCAACTCCTACTGCTTGTGTGTTCGCTACAGATTGTATAGCACTCGGTTGATTCTGCTCGTAGTGAACTCATATTCAGCGACATAGGAGTAATGCCACGCTGAGAATAGTGACTTGGGTTATGAGTTTGGGCAGGATGCAGCGCGTCCCATCCCAACTCATGACCCAACTGGGATTATGGCGCTAAGTTAGCCCGAGCGTCTAAATAGGCGATCGCAACTAGAGAGTGTAGAGAATTGAGTGAATTGACCGTGGTGGTATATGTGGCGATCGCCCATCCATAGCACTTCAGCGCATCTTCATAAAGCTTCATTAAAGTCTACGTGAACGCACGGAGTACATAGGATACAAAATAGGGAGGTGGGTTACAGATCTCGGGTTAACCATGCTAAATTGTGGAGACAAATCTATAAATCTTTACAGCATCCTTACGTAGTACTCTTAATATCCCGCATCCGTAGATTCAGTAACGTTCATGCAAGCCTACGCTTGAGAAGGGTGAGTTATGGTTCCTGAGTATCAGTATCTTGCAGATTGTCTAGATCGTCATGGATTAGATCGTCAAAGTTCCCCATTGTCCAAATTGAGTCAGTATTCGTTTTTTCAAACCATTCCGCCAGAGCGAGTTGGCTTGTCTGGGGAGTATGACCACAATGGCCTATCCAAGCGGGTCGAGCTATCGGTAAATCGTCAATTTCAGTACAACGAAATCGCAAAGCTAAAAATTCGCCAGCGAGGCGGCATCATTTTATTACTAGGGGATATTCCCAACCCATCCGTGCTGACGCGGCTAGTTGATGTCGTAATGAGGGTTGAAGGGACAACCGGAATTGAGGTGAATGGCGCAAGCATCGTGCATCCATTTTCAGCCGTAGAACCGCAGCTTTCTGCGAAAGCGACGTCAAGCAACCCTATCTATGCTTACTGAAGCGGAGACGTTGCAGGAACGACTGCGCTCAATCCTCAACAGTCCTCTGGTCGATCATTAACTCGCAGATCCCTAACCCGTTACACCAGTTCCACGGTGACACCATAGGTATCCTGTAGGTTGCAAGTCTCGTGGTCGTTACTGTTAGTGTCGCTTAGCTCTAAGTTATAAAAATCAATGATTTCTTGGTCAAAATAGGGGCCTGCATGCCATGTGCCCAAGTTTAGCTTGATAAAGCAGTTGCCAGGAATACGAAAGGCCTTGATCTCATTAAGATTGGGCTGAGCCACAGACTGAGGTGGCGCAACGGCAATCAGCCAGTCCTGACCTTCTAAAGACCCCAGGCATTGGGTGCAGCGTTGATGGCGGGTGATGGTATGAAACTGTCGTCCGCGCCAATGCAGGCGCATGATATAGAATCGCGGGATGCCCTGATTCAAAATGAGCTGAGCATCGCTATGGCCAAACGCTTTGCCGTCTGGGCTGGCGGTAATCACCTGCCCAAAGGCATGGAAGCGTTCAGCTGTAATCCATTCAGCGGTGAGATATTTGAGCATAGGTGATGAAAGCATCAGAAATCCTGCTAGATAAAAGAGGATAGAAACTCATACCTTGCATCACTGCTTAGAAACGGCAACTACCCGCTCGGGCCTGCGGTGGTGTGTTTTGCTCTGAGAGCCAGGTTCAGTTTTGTTTGGGCCTAGCTTGTTATAGGGCAAAAGCGGTCACATTACTTAGGTTTGTTTTTTAGACTAGCGCAAGGTGAATGCATTTAGAGCTGAGCTGTTGATTCTGCAGGTGCCATACTTCAAAAATAGGGTAGGCCTACGTTTGCCATAATTTTGTATCAGAGCGGCTGCACTGCTGTATCGCCAAATCGTTGCCTATACGAAAGCTGGCGTTGCTGGTTTTAGGTATGAACCGATTTCTGTAGGTATTGGAAATTCGTTCAAACTTCTGCAAGATCATATCTTTATTCAGCAACGCCCGAAAGCTTCCCAACTGAAATTACGACTGAGGATGCGTGACTCCTGATGATGTATACCTATACATCTTGCGGGCCAGCGAGCCGCTGACTGTGCTATCCGCAGGAACGGTGGGAGCGTTGGAAGTGATTCTGTAAGGCAATTTGGCGGCAGTGACGGAGCCAGATTTGCCGATGGAGGTGTTGCAAGCTGATGAGGAAACGCTGCTGCAATCCATAGTGCAGCATGACCGGGTGATTCAAGCCCTCTTGGCTTAAGCAACGCTGCTGCCGTGGCGCTTTGGCACTTACTTTATGTCGCGTCAGGCGCTAGCAGAGCACCTCAACACTCATACAGAGACGTATTTGAATACGTTAGACAGTTTGCAGGGCAAGGCAGAGTATGCGATTCGATTGACCCCAGTGGATATGAGTGATGAACCGGGGCGATCGCCCCGCTCAACCGACTCCGATGACACCGTTAGAGCAACTGGGCGCGATTACTTCCGTTGAAGAAAGCAGCAGTTCAAGTTTCATAGACAATAGCAGCAGCAACAACACCCAGAACTAGACGAGCTAAAGCGGGCGATCGCCCAGCGATTCTCATCGGTGCTTTTTGCTAAATCTCAGGCCGGGGTAGAACGGATTTATGTGGACAGAACTTGCCGGTCGCGACACGCTGGTCAGCCTGCTGAGGACGGGCAGACCTACAGCCTTGGCGGGATCTTGCACCTAGATGCGCTGCTGCCCCCTATCGTTTGGTCTGAACCCGAATTCAATAGCGTTGTTTCAGCCTCGCGTTACGGAGCTGAAACAGCGCAAAACTCTGCTACTCGCGGCGAAGACCGCAGGATTTTGGGCATTTGCCAAACAGACGTTATCGCAACCAATAGGTTGATTAATGCGCGTTCTCCAACCACTCATCAGTTCAGAGAGTAGACTTGTCCATCTATTAACAAGCGGGTAATGCCCTTGGCTTGCAGATAAGGGCTTGTCTTCACAAACATGGTGCTATCTGGCACCTTCACAATTCGCTGCATGCGTCGCATAAACCGCTTTGCTACGCGATGGTTGTCAAACACTGGCAGAGTGCGCTCTCCTCGCTCCTCATCGGGAATCTGGCCTAAGTCGGCAAAGTCACTGAGCGGGCGGGTAATCAGTTCAGAAGCGCGGTCTACGACTAAATAACAGGTGCGGGGAATGGTGGCTTTGGAAATGGGCAGCACTTGCATCAGGCGATCGCCCTGCACATGCATCCCAACTAGCGTCAGATCATCAGACTCATCCCCGTCTATGTCATCGTCGTCATCCAGGTCATCGTCATCGAGATCATCATCGTCATCCAAGTCATCGTCATCGAGATCATCATCGTCGTCCAGGTTCTCATCGTCATCCCGCTCCTCTAGAGAAGAATGGCGAATGTCTTGCTGGACTTCATGCTCAAACTCTTCGATTTCTGACTGAATATCGTTGGCCTGGCTTTTAAGCAGTGGCTTTTTCTTAATAGGCGGTTCAATCACGAGGCGATCGCCCGTGGCTGCTGGGGTAAGCTCCAATTGCTTCGCTTCAGCTATATCCTCCAACGGCTCCGCTTCGGTCGTAACTGCTTCCACGGATTCCACAGATTCCGCTGCTTCCACCACTACCGCCGCTTCCGCCGCTTCCACGGATTCTTCGACTATCGAACTCGACCGCCGCTTGCGAGAGCGTCGAGGCGTGCTGTCTTCTGTCGGCTGGGCTGAGGGCTGGGCTGATTCAGCCGTCTCATCCTCGGCATTAGCAGTTACCTCAGGTGCTGGTGCTGGGCTATCTGCTGCCTTTGACGCTGTAGGAGGTTCTGTTTTTGCACCCGATCGCTTCTGGTGAACGAGCGCTTCATAATCCGCTTCGCTAAGGCCCTGCTTTAGAATGCGGCTGATCGTAGACGCACTCACGCCAAATCGACTCGCCAGTGTCGTAGTGGTTTCATCCGACTCTCGATACAGGGTGAGGATTTCTGATTTGTCTGAATCCGACAGTTTTTTTGGAGCCATGCCGCCTTCTATGATTTGCGATCGCGCACTAACAGGAACCATAATCAGGGCATGAGCCGCCCCGTTATCTACGCCTCAGCACCCTCGAGATTAGCCATTTCTCTACACGGCAGCCACAGATGATGGTTTGAGGGATTACTAAAAACAGGTAGGTCTAAACCATCCAAAGCCTTTTGCAGAAACGAACAGCACCTCGCCTTTACAAGAATTCATGCCGTTGATTCAGCAGTAACGGGTTTGAAACGCGCTTATCACGCACAGTCCAAACACTTTTCAACCCGTTGTTAGAGATGGGCCTTTGGAAGTCAATTGAATTAACCCCAATCAACAGCTTAACCGAGGAACACCCCGGCGTTGCAAAATCATGCCGACTCAACCGATACAAAGAACTTTGGTTGTGGATCAGGCTTACGCTCGCCGTCGAGTGGTGCGGCGCGATCGCCCTGATAGGTCGTACTCTAGCGCCGCCCCAATGGCAAACAAACAGCCACTAAAAATCCAAAACACCTCAGGCAAAGCGCCCGTTTGATAATCTTCAATATTGCTAGTGGCATAGAGAAACCACATGTCCGCAATGTAAAAACAGATTGCCGCTGCCGCAATAAACCGCCAAGACTGAGAAAATCGCCCGCCCCAAAAAGCCAACAGCAGCGCACTAGCCGCTAGCAGCAGCAGAATATCCGACACGACGTAGAACAACCCCACAATATCGGAGTAAGGCGCAAGCGCTTCATCTAGCGCCGTCGCCCAAGCTGGGGCACGACTAGCAGCCTCGTCCGCTGCCGTAGGCATGTTTGGCTCAGGTGCAGATACAGCAGGCGCGTCTACCGGTGCTTCCGCAGGCACGGCTGGATCTGGAACAGCTGCGTCTGCGGGTGCCTCTTGTGCATAGGCTGGCGCGTTCAGCCGCAGTGCATCGCCAGTCACTTCACTATTGTAGATAAACCAAGAAATCACGATCCCCAATACGCCGATACCCAGCAAGATCAGCCACTGGAGCGGCGCTAAGTTCAGCCGACGCGAGGCGATCGCCAGCACCATCCCAATACCCACCAGCACATACATCAGTAGGAAAAACAAGTCTGCAGGCGACACATCAGGCGAATTGCCCCAGCCAATTTCCCACTGACCTAGCAATAGGTTGCCTACAAAATAGCTCAGCATCCCTAGCCCCAGCAGCAGCCACACTGCGCGGCCACTCACAATTTGAGGACTGCGCCAGTTCCGCAGGCATAACAGGGCTGCCGCCAAAATCGCTACAGTTTCTAGCACATAGGTGCTGATGCCATACCACTCAGGCCGACCCTGACCCGGCAAGGGCACGCTAAACAATAAAAAGAAGAGGAGCGATAGCACCGCCCAGGCTACAGATGCAGCCACAATGAGCTGAACGGGCAAACCAGATGTTGTTTTACTCATGAGACTGCTCTCAGTGACGACGGCAGATGCGATAGATGCAGACGTGCGGGGAGATAGGGCACATCGGGTTAAATCTTAAATGACAAATAACGATAAATCACGCCTTAAGCCATAAATTTATGAGAAGGCGCTGACTGATTTATAAAACAAACTCATCTAGCTAAACAATCGGGGGCGATCGCACTACACCCAATCTTTCCCAGTGGGTGACTGCTTTAACCACGACATGAATAGAGTTCGCTCATTGGCGGGCATATCCTGTAGCGCATCCAGCACGCGCCCAGTAAAGTTGCCATTGCCAAAATGCTCCTTCCCCAACCGAAATAACTCTTGCAGCAGCGTATTAAGATGATGCTCCTGCCAGGATGGCATAGCAGTGGACCCCAGAGGGTCTACAGTGAGCAGTTGCTTCATGGCATCGGGCGTACTGACTTGCGGAAACTGCCATTTTTGGAACATCCCCATCAGCTCAGTTTCAAATAGGCTAGCCTGTCGCCCTCCCAGCAAGTCTTCAATATCGATATACACAGCTTGCAGCAGCAATAAACAGGCCTGGATGAAGGCAGGCTGGGTAGAATCATCATTGTCAGTATCGCTGTCTACCGCAAGCTGCTCCATCCGCACCTTGCCCCACACGCTATAGCGTTCGGGTTCTTCTAGCAGCACGCAGGCCTTGCCGCGATTGTCGGTCAAATCGCGCCAGAAGGCTTTGGCGTCGTCTTCCTGTGCAGCATTAAACACACTAATCAGGCGAAAGTTTTGCCCCTGATAGTGGAGGATAGGAATTTGTTGATCTTTTTTTGGATGCAGAACGCTGGTTATTTCAACATCCTGTCTCTTTAAGATAAACATGATGCTGCCACTAGACGTCGAACAACGGTTGAGAGAACCAAAACCATCTCAGCCACGCAGGGAAGGTAGAAGACAATTCACCAAATCGGCCCCTGCAATATGCAGCGGGCAAACGATATTCGATCACAAGTGCAAGAATTGGTTTTAAGTGTACACCTGATTATTCAGGACATACGCACTTCATGCCTTGCGGTTTATATCAATCGGAGTGGACGATCGCCCAATTAGCATCTGTTCGCCGCCCTAGGTTAACCCTGGCACAGTGTAGAAGACGCTTTAGCGGTTAGTATTCCCAAAATGCAATCAAGTCTCCCTGATGGGTATGGCGGAGGGACCGAGTGAGGCTCGTGCGATCGCTCATGTTCATCAATCCTAGCCAACCTAGTGCCATCAAACCCTTGATCTTCAACGCATCCCTTCCTATCCCCCCTTATTTTTTTGTTCACTTCATTTATCTATAAGTTCGCCATTTCTTCTATCAATGGTTAGAATTGCAAGTGTAAATCAACGTTAAGAAACCATGGCTAGCTCCCTGACGCAAGAAATGGTCGTAACGTCGGCGGCACAAGACGCTAAAGCTCTGCGGCAGATATTGCAGAGTGTCACCCCACGCACGTGCCCGCATACGTACAACTTTCATATGCATACGACGGCGTCAGACGGGCGGCTAGATCCAGAAGAACTCGTTAAACAAGCGATGGAGTTGGGGTTGTCGGGCTTTGCCATTACCGACCACCACTCGGTTGCGGGCTTTCAGGTGGCACACCGCTGGCTTGAGGAATATCGCAACTGGTATCAGGTAGAGGTGCCTCGCCTCTGGGTTGGGGCAGAGTTCAATGCAGACCTGTGTGGCACCGAGGTTCATATCCTAGGCTATGCCTTTAACCCTAACCATGAGGCAATGCAGCCCTACTTGCAGCAAGAAGTTACCACAGGCGAAGCGTTTCAGGCCAAACAGGTCATCAGATCTGTGAAGCAAGCAGGGGGTCTGGTTGTGTTGGCCCATCCAGCGCGCTATCGCGTTTCGGCCTCCGCGCTAGTTCCCAAAGCGGCAGAATTGGGCGTTGACGGAGTAGAAAGCTACTACGCCTACCACAATCCCTCACCGTGGCAGCCTAGCCCACGCCAAACCCAAGAGGTCTGGCTGCTAGGCGAAGCCCACGGACTATTGCACACCTGCGGTACCGATACGCATGGGCTCAGCCTATTGCAACGGCTGTAAGACGCGTCTAAGCACCGAATGTGGCTTAACTATTCAACAGCCGAATGAACCAAAGTAATAGCTTTACGCTGAAGCGCCTTCTGAGTCAGAAGGCGCTTCAGCGTGATTCGGCTCCTGATGAATAGCGACTATCGTTACTTGACGCTAACGAAGCGCTCATGGGCGATCGCCCGCAATCTTTGCACTTCTTCGCGACGAGAGACCGACAGCGGCACGGTGGTTTTGATGCTGTGAATGAGCAGGGCGGTATCAAGTGGTCGGTTTTCGTGCAGGGCGGCGTAGAGGGCGCTGATGATCGCCTGTTCGATTTCCGCACCGCTAAAGCCCTCAGTGGCGGCAATCACTGCCGGGAAGTCGAACTCGCGTGGGGTTTGGTTGCGCTGTAGCAGGTGCGCTTGCAGGATGACGCCGCGCTCGTTAGCATCCGGTAGATCCACAAAAAACACTTCGTCGAAGCGCCCCTTGCGAAACATTTCTGGTAGTACTTGGGAGATGTCATTGGCAGTGGCGACTACAAATACATCCTGAGATTTTTCCTGCATCCAGGTCAGAAAGGAGCCGAAGAGGCGTTTGCTGAGGCCCCCGTCGGAGTCACCCCCGCCCGGGCTAAAGCTTTTCTCTATTTCGTCGATCCACAATACGGCAGGGGCCATCGATTCGGCGAGGGCGATCGCCTGTCGAAAATTTTTCTCTGACTCGCCCACGTATTTGTCGTAGAGCCGCCCTGCATCTAGCTTGAGCAGGGGCAGTTGCCACATCGCGGCAATGGTTTTGGCCGCCAGCGACTTGCCACAGCCCTGAATGCCCAGAATCAAAATCCCCTTAGGTGGCCGCAGGTTATAGGCTTTGGCTTGGGGTGAAAAGCCCATCCGCGCCGTTTCAAGCCAGCGCTTGAGGCCGGCAAAGCCGCTCAGTTTAGTCGGCTGGCTGCTGGCAGGAAAATATTCCAGCACGCCGTTTTCGTGGATGAGTTGGGCCTTGCGCTGGAGGATGCAGGGAATATCGCTAAACGTGAGCTGTCCATCCATAATGGCGGCATAGGCCGTGACTTGGCGCGCCTGCTTTAGGGTCATGCCAGCGAGGGCTTGCACTAGCGCATTGACCTCGTCGGCGGTGGGCACGTTGTGGAGCCGATTGCGCTTGCGGAAAGTGGTCACTACCTCGAGCACCACCTGTCGAAGCTCCTCTGGGCTAGGCAGTTTGAGGTCGTAATACACGGCATCGTGGGCGATTTCGCCGGGCAGCGACACGGCACCCCCCGTCAGCACAATGGCCGACTGGTTAAAGGAAAACTGCTGCACCACCTCGCGAAACTTGCGCGCCACCACTGCATCGTCAAGATGGCGGCTAAAATCTTTGAGCCAGAAGATGCCCTTCATCTGGCTATCTTGCAGATGTTGCAGCATTGCTAATGGCTCGTTGGTCTCCTCAATGACGGCGGTGTTGGCTGGGCTGGGTGGGGCGCAGTCGTTAACCCAAGGAGCCTGACCAGAGCGGAGCGATCGCCGCAATCCTTGACTTACAGTCCACTCAAACAGCCAGCGCTGCATTTCTTGGGTGACAGATTGCAGCAACACCTGCACCCGGTCTTCTTCTACCGTTTCCATCACGATTAAGGGATGGAAGGACAGAATTAGGGTTTGAATGTCGCGGATGCTGGCAGAGA
>JBGTOF010000063.1:0-2710 GCA_041742695.1 Elainellales cyanobacterium
GGCGCGGGGGCAAAGGCATTGGCGGAGCCAAGACCAGGCCGTTGGCCGGGGGAGCTATAGGTGGTGACCCGGCGAGTGACATTCATCAGGATCAGGGGGTAGAGGTAGAGGTAGGCCTCTAGGCCCATGGTGTAGGCCTCAGCCTCCCCCAGGGGCGTAGGGTTCATGGTCTGCTTTCCGGTTAGGGAACAGAAAACCGATGGGTTGGCAGGCGGAGGGCAATCCGGGGCGGCACCGACAAAAGTGGGGCGCCAACGGGGCATCACGTCTTCTGGGCTTGGATTTGGTTCAGGCTTGCTCCATAGGTGGCTGGCTCCAAATTCCTTCGAGGGCTTCAGGCTTCGGCCAATACAAACGCATGGCACAGAAGAAGGGACCGTTGGGTGCTGGCAGCCAATTCGCTTCGCGATCAGCACCAGGCGACTCGTGTTGGATGTACAACGTCAGGCCACCGTCGGCGTCACGGTTGAACTGGGGCAACATCGGCGAGTTCAGCAGGTAGCGGTTTAGCGGGTTAGCCACCAGCAGACTGGCTGGCAATTCGTACATGGTTAGCGACCAAAAGGCATGGACGGGTGGCAGTTGATCCGGTGCAAAGTGCAAGGTGTAACGGTTTGCAGCATCCAGCAGTTGACCATTCGCATCTGCGGAATAGAACGGATACATGGCTTCCTGCTTGGAATTGCCAAAGATGCCAATAACCGCAGCCGCCATCCGATAGAGGTAGTTATTCTGGAGATACTCCCGCGTACCAAATAGATCGCCAGAGGTGACTTTTCCCGTGTCGATTTGTTCTGTTTTCAACTCGTTTAATGCTGCCCAGGCATCCGCCTTGCCCTGGGCGATCGCCGTTTTTAACTCGGCAGAGAGCGAGCCCACGTCTAAACTCATGCCCGCACCGACATCAATCTTGGCGAACCGCTGCATCAGAGCTTGCTCCGACGGAACGGTAGGACAAAACTGCAAAACGAAATTCAAGATGTTGAAAAACTCCAGCGAGGTCTTCTGGGTTGCAGGAGTGAGTGGTTCAATGAACGCGATCGCGGGTGCGGCTTTGGGCGCAGGCTGACCGAGGAACTGTGACAGCGGTTGTGCTTTATATCCGGCTTGAATCTGCTTCACGTTGTCGAGGTCATCAGGGTTAAAAAGTTGGGTGCGATAGGCTGCTAGCACCAACTCCGTCTCCGACCGGCTCACTTTTGTAATGCCACTGGGCGTCTCGCCTTGCCAGCCGGGGCCTGCGATTAGAAAACTGCCCCCATCGTTGCCCGTGGCGCGACTGCCAATGTAGTCGAAGTTGAAGGTGTAGAGGTCGATGAGTTGGCTACTGAAATAGCGATCCTGGTCGATCGCAGGCACCGTAAGCACGATCGGTTCAGCCCGCAAGTCCATACCGAGCATGGAGTAAGGTGTGTCTGAGTTAGGCGTCTGTACGGCCTTGTCTTCTGGCGTGAACACACGAGGGATGTTGCGAATCTGGTTCCAGGGTGCCTTGTATTCGGGATTTTTGGGATCTACAAAGTAGGCATGCTGAATCCGGTAGCTATCCACCATGGGGTAGCCGTAGATATAGGCTGCTTTAGCAATGTCTCGAACTTCAGCGAGATCGTTGGTTTGCATGGTGTTTCCTTATGATTGAAGACTGCCGAGAAACCGTCCTTTGAACCAAGCCTGGGCGAAAAGCAGAGCTAGGACAGCGTGGATTGTCGCCACCGGCCACAATGCCACTCCGCCTGCTCCACCACGGAGGCCCAAATAAATCAGGTAGATCGCGATCAGCGTGTTGTAGGTGAGCATCCCGAGCACAGCTTGATCGAGATTGCCGATGGTGAGCGATCGCGGATAGCACGCCACTCCCAACGAAAGCAACGCAACACCAGCAATTCGACCCAAGGCTATCCCAGTACCCAAAGCTCCATCGCCCAGGATTAGCCAGGCCACCGCTGAAGGAGCGATGACCAACACCAACGCCGTCAGGATTTCGAGAACAGATGCCAACCGGAGAAGTTTTGCTGTCATGGTTTACCGTCCTGAGAGGGAGCAGAAACCCGGTTTCTTTGCGGCTGGAGTCCAGCGCTGAAGTATTCCTAAGAAGAAGCCAGGTTTCGTCAGCGCATTTACTGTCGCGCCATTGCCACCCGCAGTCGTTCCTCAGCCGAAATCAGGTGGTCATGGTCATCCTTACCAACATCGAGCTGCACCCAATGAATTTTGCCAGTGAACTTACTGCTGTGCGTGGTGTAGTCAGGTGTTACTGGAGTGCCCGACTCATAGCCAATGTCGGTGGTTTCATCCGCCGAGAAAATCATCGGATGGGTAGCCTCAACCCTCCCAGTGCCGACCGATTGACCGTCGTAGTAGAGGGTGACATTGCCCCCCTTTGCCAAGCCGCCGCCGTCGTAGGCAAACTCCATGCGCACCTGGTGCTTGCCCTGGGGAATGGGGCTGGTGGCTGCCACCGGATACTCGTGAATACCCAGCACGTTGTAGGTAAACTTGAGGTTGCCCTCCTTGGCGTAGACGCTCCAGCCGCCGAATTTACCGCCCTGGGCAATGATTACCCCGTTAACTGGTTTGTCCTTCAGCTCAATCTCCGCCGTAATAGAGAACGACTTGTTTTTGATATTGACAACGCTGTTTTCTGACAGCCGTCCCATGCCCGCAAAGAAGAGTTGCGAGTTCCCCTTCACCAGGGTCGGACGACCAGCGA
>JBGTOF010000080.1:0-9344 GCA_041742695.1 Elainellales cyanobacterium
TCTGGATCGCTGTTGGGTGGGTAAAAACCGGGGCGATCGCCGCTGCCTAGTCGCCTGCTGGCGTGATGAATCTACCCGAGTAGCCTCTAACGCGATGAATTAAAGATCCGACCAATTCCCCATTCAAGCACGATAAAACCCGAGAACCCTGCCGTGTGAGCTGAGGATTATTTGAGCCGAGTTGAAGGGTTTAGCCTAGACTGACCTTGGAGAATAGCGACCAAACTGTGGGTGATCTCGCAGCAGTAACGTCAAATCTGAGGTGTCGCATGAAGCCCATGACACGCTCCGGGGCATAGGATGGCTCAAGCGGCGATCGCCCCAATCACTCTGGTTTTACTACTGCCTGCCCTATGACCTCTGAATCCAGCGCCCCAGTATTGATGAATTTATCTATGGTGGGGCAGCGGCAGACGGGTATTGCCATCTATGCCAGTCAAGTGGCACTGCATTTAACCATCGATTCGCTGGCGCTGTTGGCCCCATCTCACTGGCGCAATCGGGTTAGCACTGATCCCAGACTGAGTGGACGGCAGTGGGCGGTAGTGCCGTCAAACCTAAGCCCCGATGATGGCAAGGTAGGGCATCTGCAACGGCTGCTGTGGACGCAGCGCAACGTGCCGCGCCTCATGACTCAGTGGCACGGGCGGCTGTTTTTTTCTCCGGTGCCCGAAGCACCACTGGGGGTGGGATGCCGCTCCGTGGTGATGGTGCATGATCTGATTCCCCTGCGGTTTCCTCAATGGCGATCGCCCCTTACGCTCTACTTTCGGGCCTATGTGCCGCAAGTGCTACGGCAAGCGGCGCATATTCTCTGCAACTCTGAGGCTACCGCCCGGGAGGTGAGCGATCGCTTTGCTATCCCAGCTCATCGCATCACGCCCATTCACCTGGCTTACGATGCTCGGCATTTTCAGCCCCAACAAAGGCCAACGCAGAACTATTTTGTGTACTTAGGGCGGCACGACCCGCACAAGAACCTAGAGCGGCTGGTGCGGGCGTTTTCGGCCCTGCCCCAAGCGCAAGAGCTAGAGCTATGGCTGGTGGGGCCAACCGATGATCGCTACACGCCGCTGCTGCTCACCCTAGCGCAGGAGTTGGGAGTGGGCGGACAGGTGCGTTGTCTAGACTATGTGCCCTATGCTCAACTGCCGCAGATTTTGGGAGGAGCGATCGCCCTCGTCTTTCCTAGCTTGTGGGAAGGGTTTGGCCTGCCCGTGCTAGAAGCCATGGCCTGTGGAACTCCCGTGATCACCGCCACCGCAGCAGCCCTGCCCGAGGTGGCGGGGGATGCAGCACTGCTGGTGTCACCCACCGATATCAGCGCGCTGACGGATGCGATGCAGCAGGTAGCCCTGGATAACAGCGTGCGCTCGCACCTGCGGGCAGCAGGGTTAGCAAGAGCCAGCCAGTTTAGCTGGGCCACCACAGGAAAACGCACCTCTGAGGTGCTTCAGCAATGCCTCCAATAGCCTCAGCTCAACGTACGTTCGATCGGTTGTCGCAGCCCCGTGTCGCAGATCTGCAACAATACGAAACCGCGCTACCCACAAAGCAGGTAACGCGGTTTTAGGCCTTTGCTGAACTGACGTTCAGTTTGGGTTTGAAAGGATTGAGCATATCCCAAATTCAGATTCTTCGAGACAAAAGGGACTGGATTGAGCCAGGTTTAGCCTGCCTGCTCGCTCGTTTGCCGCTTATACAGCGTGTAGACCAAGATCATCAGACTCACCGTGAGCAAACTATCCGACGCCAAGCTCGACCAAGCCGCACCCCGCCACGAAAACGCGGGGATTAACCACAGGTTGAGCAAAAAGTTGAACGATGCAGCAACCACCTGCAACCCGCTGCGGAAGCCCTGGAACCCTGCCCCCGTGAGCGTGTCCGCTGCAAAGAATTGAACCGATTGCAAGACCAGCAAGGGTGCCAACCACCGCAAAGCCCCAACCGACTCGGCATAATCACTGCCCAAAAGCAGAGGTACCAACGGTGCACCAATCATCAATGCGACGGCAGCGGCCAGCCCATAGAGTGCCGCAATCGGCACCAAGCGCCGTGCTAACGCCACACTTCCGATAATGCCGCGTTCACCCTGCTTAAAGAACTTGGCATAGGCCGCGCTCATCAGCGACAGCACCGGAGTGAACGCTACATCTACGAGGCGATAGGCTGCTGCATATATCCCAGTTGCCTGCAGCGTTCCTAGGCGAGTCAGCATTGTTTTATCGACGTTGTGGTTTACACTCTGCGCCAGCATACTGATCGAGAAGTAAACGCCTTCTACTGTTTCGCCCGGCAATCGCGCCAGCGCCAGCTTAGGCCCAGCCACAACGCGACAAATTAAGATAAACGCAACCAACGCCGCCAGCATGGTGCTCACACAATACAGAATGGCCCAGTTCAGTACCGTTGCCTGGGGGAAGAAGGTAACTAAGGTCAGGGCTGCCAGCAAGTTTTTTAGGCTCAGCATAATCTGAATCTGGGCAGTTCTCCCGACTAGATCCACAGCCAAAAACCCTTTGGCGATCATGTCGAGCATGCGCAAGAAGAAGAGGTCAGAAATGCTAATCAGCAGAACTACCAGAGGCACAACCGAACTCGGCAAGATCAGTTGAGAGATAGCAAAAACTACCCCCGTTAGCAACACGCTGGTGGTCAACGCCATAAACATGGCATTCCCAAAATATTGAGGAAAGACCGCGTGATTTCTGGAGACGTTTTTGATCAAGATATGCTCAGAACCCAAGCCGCAGAATGGATTGAGCAATCCCACTAGAGCCGTTACGCCGACAAATGCACCATATTGCTCTACCCCGAGGGCTCGGGCAACCAACACAAAATACCCGGCCTGAATCCCAATTCTGAACATCCGCGCCATCATCATCCAGAGCGTGCCCTGCACCATGGGCTTTTGAACCGTCGCGACTAACCGCGCAATGAGTGCGTTGAAGTTCATAATTTGGAGTCCATTGATAGTTCCCTGAACCCTGGACACAAGTCAAAGGGCTGGCTGGCTGCAGGTGATTGCTGTTATTTCTAGCAGACCTCCCGATGAGTTCTGCGTAAATTCGCGGTTCCTTTGCCAAAACTTCAAATCTTTTACAGCTGGATAAAATTAGGACGTAGATTCCACCCCTGGAGCGAAGCGACTCAGCGTGAATTGCTGCATGGTAAGGGGGTGGGGTGCGGAACGGAACTCTGCAACTGCAGCCAGAGAAAAAGGTTAGATGTGTTGTGAGGGTCGGAGTAAGCGGAGATGATTAGTGGTGGGAGACCCTGGCTTCTAAAGAGGTAGACAAGGCTCAATGCATCAACCAGCGCGCCAAACGCTATGGGAAATCGAGGTAAAACGCGTGATTGACTTACCCTTAGTCACTTCTCAGAAATGCAACGAACCGTAACGAAGTCCGAGATTTGATTAAGTTCTCTGGATATTAGCTTCGAGATCGTATCCAATGAGTCTTATTGGGCTTTGAAACTACGCTTCGTGACTAAGCCTTTGAATCAATGTGAGGTTGCTGGGTTGAGATTACCGCTAGTGCAGAACCTCTGGGTGATTTTGCCCTTTGAATTGGGGGCGTCTGCTTTGGCAGGAGCGCCAAGATTTTACTACATCCCGAGTCGCGCAAGTCGTGCAAAGGAATGCCGCATTGATGGTTTTGTGAGGGGGGCGATCGCCCCCACTCTCGTTTGAGCCTCAGTCCATACCGCATTTACCCATCTTTGAACCTGGTGCAAGGAGCCGCCATCCAATGACACAAACGTCTTCCTCCCGTCAAGCGACCACCCATATGACCCTGCTAGCACCCCTGTCTGGCAGTTTGCTTCCGATTGAGCAGGTGCCCGATCCCGTTTTTGCCGAAAAAATGGTGGGCGATGGTATTTCGATCGATCCAGTAAGCCAGGTGTTGCTCGCGCCCTGTGATGGCGAGGTAGTGCAGCTGCATCCGTCACACCATGCCGTCACGGTGAGGGCCGAGTCGGGGCTAGAGGTTTTGATGCACATTGGGCTGGATACAGTAACCCTGCGGGGCCAAGGCTTTTCGCCCAAAGTGGCCGTGGGCGATCGCGTTCAGGCTGGCGATCCGCTCATTGAGTTTGATGCTGACTATGTGGCACTGCATGCCGTCAGCTTGCTGACCCAGGTTGTGATCACCAACAGCGAGCGAGTATCCCGCTTTTTGCCGCGCACGGGTATGGTGTCGGCGGCTCGAGACACGGTGCTAGAACTGGTGCTGGTTAATGAGGCTGAAGCTCTGGCTGATACCCCCAATGCAACGTCTGCGGCTCAAACGGCTGGGGCTGCTGTGACCTCAAAGGTGATTCATATTCCTAATCCTGTGGGGCTGCATGCGCGTCCGGCGGCAGTGTTGGTCAATTTGGCAAAGAAATTTAAGGCCGATATTCGCCTCAAGAAAGGAGAGCAGTCGGTTAATGCTAAAAGCGTGACGGCATTGATGGGAATGCAGGTGGATTACGGCGATGCCGTGGTGTTGGAAGCTTGGGGAGAGGATGCAGACACGGCGATCGCCCAGCTAACTGACGCCATTCAAGCCGGGTTGGGAGAAGAAGGAGCCGTCTCAATTAACGGGGCTGCCAGCGCCCCTGCCAGCGCCTCTGCCAGCGCTTCAGGGGCTAAGCCTGCCCCTCGCCCCCAATCCGACGATCCCAACCTAGTATTGGGTGTGGCGGCATCGCCGGGCGTGGCGGTGGGCTATCTGCGGCAAGTGCAGCAGCAAGAGATTGAGGTAGCCGAAATCGGCGGCAATTCCACCGATGAGCGCCATCGGTTAGAACAGGCAATGGCGCAAGCCAATCTCGACATTGAAGCGCTGCGGGCGAATGTGCATCGCCAGGGCGACCCCAGCAAGGCCGCAATCTTCTCGGCCCATCAAGAGATTCTGGACGACCCAGACTTGCTGGAGCGAACGTTAGAGGCCATTGTGCGCGGCAAGAGCGCGGCCTATGCCTGGAAGCAAACCTATACCCAGCAGGCCAACCAGCTGGCGCAAGTGCAAAACGAGCTGCTGGCTCAACGGGCCAACGACCTGCGGGATGTGGGGAGTCGGGTGCTGCGGCTGTTGACGGGCGTGGCGGCAGAGACGGCGACCTATCCTGCAGACACCATTTTGGTGGCAGAGGATTTGACACCCTCGGATATGGCCACGCTGGATCGCAGCAAGGTGATTGGCTTTTGCACGCTGGCAGGGGGTGCCACATCTCACGTGGCGATTCTGGCGCGGTCGATGGATATTCCAGCGATCGCCGGGACTGAGAGCCGAGCCTTAGAGATCGCGGATGGCACCCCGGCGATTCTCGACGGCAGCGCGGGCAGGCTGCGGCTGCACCCCTCCGATGGCGAAATGGAGCAGACCCGCCGGCGCCAGGCCCGCATTGCGGCACGGCGCCAGACAGACCTGTCCACCAAAGATCAGCCTGCTACCACCACCGATGGACACCGGATCGAGGTGGTGGCGAACATTGGTAGCTTGGCCGATGCAGAGCGGTCGATCACCCTGGGGGGTGAAGGCGTGGGGCTGCTGCGCACCGAGTTTGTATTTATGGAGCGGGCGACGGCTCCTTCTGAAGATGAACAGGCGGAGATTTATGGCGCAATTGGACGCGCCTTGGGCGATCGCCCCGTGATCATCCGCACCCTTGATGTGGGCGGCGACAAGCCGTTGCCCTACCTGCCCATGCCCCACGAAGAGAACCCCTTCTTGGGAGAACGCGGCATCCGCCTCTGCTTTGACCGCCCCGAGCTGATGCGATCGCAATTTCGCGCCATCCTCCGCGCCGCGCAGCATAGTCCCATTCGCATCATGTTTCCCATGATTGCTCGGCTAGAAGACCTGCGCATGGCAAAAGCCGTTCTCGAGGAGGAACGACGAGCCCTCGGTGTCGCCCCGATTCAGGTCGGCATCATGATCGAGGTGCCGTCTGCAGCCCTGCTGGCAAACCAATTCGCCAAAGAGGTAGATTTCTTCTCCATTGGCACGAACGACCTGACGCAATACACCCTAGCGATGGATCGCGGCCATCCTAAGCTTGCCCCCCAAGTGGATGGACTCAACCCCGGTGTGCTGCGGCTAATTGACCTCACGGTGCAAGGGGCGATCGCCCATGGCAAATGGGTTGGCGTCTGTGGCGGCCTTGCCAGCGACCCCCAAGCCGTGCCCATTCTCATGGGGCTAGGTGTTACTGAACTCAGCGTCAGCATTCCCTCAATTCCCAGCGTTAAGGCCCAAGTGCGCAGCCTGAGTTTGGTACAGTGCCGCCTGTTGGCCGCACAGGCTCTGAATGCAGAGACGGCGGCAGATGTGCGATCACTGGTATCCGTTGAGGATTAAGCCAGTGGCCGATGGATCAAAGTCGCTCAGTATCGAGGTCGCTCAAGGTAGCGCCAAGCCTCCAATCTTTCAAGACTCTTGAGGCTTTGACCTGATTTCCTGTCCGACTGAGCTGCCCCAGCGCATCACCTATTTCTATAGAATGCTGGGCCGTTCGCCCATCTAGATAGGCGTGCTAAACCGTGTCAGATTTACCGTTCGTCATATCAATCCTTTCAAGCAGTTCAAGCTAGGACGAAGCTATGTGGAAAAAAGCGTTTGCGTTATTGCAGCAGATGGGCAAAGCTCTGATGCTGCCCGTGTCTGTCTTGCCAGTGGCGGGGTTGCTGCTGGGCATTGGTGCCGCCAAGTTCAGCAAGCCTGAAGCCTTTTGGTGGATGCCAGAGGGGTTGGCGACCATCATGCGAAACTCGGGAGACGCGATTTTTGCGAATCTGCCGCTGATTTTCGCCATTGCGGTGGCGATCGCCTTCACGGCCAACGATGGCGTCTCCGCCCTAGCGGCCACCGTGGGCTTTGCGGTGTTTCTGGCGGCGCTGGGGGCTGCATCCACCACCCTTTGGGGCGTAGACCCCGATTCGCTCAAGTCTGTGATGGGCATTCCCACGTTGGATACGGGCGTGTTTGGGGGCTTGGTGATCGGCTGCGTCGCGGCCTATTTATTCAACCGATTCTTTAGAATTCAGCTGCCCCAATACTTGGGGTTTTTCGCAGGCAAGCGGTTCGTGCCGATTATTACGGGATTGGCGGCGATCGCCCTGGGCATTCTCTTTAGCGTCATCTGGCCGCCCATTGGTGCGGGCATCGACAACGCCGCCCAAACCGCAGCCCAAGGAGAGAACGTCGCGGTCACAGCGGCCATCTACGGCGTTATTGAGCGGGCGCTGCTGCCCTTTGGCCTGCACCACATTTGGAACGTGCCCTTCTTCTTTGAGATTGGCTCCTACACAGACCCAACCACGGGGCAAATCGTCACCGGCGATATCAACCGCTTTTTTGCCGGCGATCCCACTGCCGGAATTTTAGGCGGCGCTTACTGGTTCAAAATGTTTGGGTTACCCGCAGCGGCGATCGCCATCTGGCATACAGCGCATCCCAAACACCGTAAGCGCGTGGGCGGTTTGATGCTGTCTGCTGCCTTTACCTCGTTTCTGACGGGCATCACCGAGCCCATTGAGTTCTCCTTTTTGTTTGTAGCGCCGCAGCTTTATGTGGCCCATGCCTTTATGGCAGGGTTCTGCGACTGGCTGTTCCAAATCCTCGGCGGCAAGATGGGCTTCACCTTTTCTCACGGCTTCATCGACTTTGCCCTATTCAACACCCTCGGCACCCAGTCATGGATGATTATTGCCTTTGGCCCGTTCTTTGCTGCCCTTTACTACATGGTCTTTAGGTTCATCATCAAGCGGTTTGACATCAAAACCCCAGGACGAGAGGTAGAAGAAGAAGGAGCCGAACCTGTAACCGTGGGCACTGGGTCGGAGCTAGCTAAGGAACTGGTGCGCGCCTATGGGGGACGCAGCAACATCGCCGTGCTCGATGCCTGCATTACCCGTCTGCGGATTACCGTTACCGACAAAACCAAGGTGAGCAAAGCTCGGCTTAAGGCGCTTGGCGCCTCTGGTGTGCTCGAAATGGGCAACAGCGTGCAGGCTATTTTTGGCCCTCGGTCTGAAAACCTTAAAACCGACATGATTGAATATCTCCAGTCGGCGGGGGATGAGGCAGATGACGTGCCCGTCAGCGCCACGCCTGAACCCACGTCCGTCGAGTCTGCTGTAGATCCTGCGCCAGTAGTGCCCCCGGTTCAGGTCGATGCTGCTGCTCTCGCCCGTGTGCAGGAGATGGTGACTGCGCTGGGCGGCAAAGCCAACATCACCCGGGTTGACGCCGTAGCGCTCACTCGGCTAAGAGTAGAAGTTGCCCACAGCGATGCAGTGGATGAAGCCACATTGCGAGCCGCCGGGGTCAATGGCATTCTGCGGCTAGAGGGGGGCGTGCTGCACCTGTTAGTGGGGTTAGGGGCTGACCAATATGCGGATGAGATGAATCAACGCCTCACGGCAGTTTAAGCTCGCAACACTTGCCCTATAGCGCTTAGAGCCCTGGTGTGATGCTTTACTTTTGTGGAGCCCTTGCTGTGCAGGGGCTTTACAAAAATACCTGCCTTACCCATTCAATAGTTGCAATACGGCGTCAGTCCTATGGGGGATGCTTGGGGGCGAAAGCCTGCGACACTACGGGTGGAGTTCATAATCATGTTCTATGCAATTGATGATTCGCGCGTCCCCAGCGCAGGTTGGGGAATGGGCCGCGCGCTATGTGCAACAGCGGATTCACCAGTTTGCCCCCACGGGCGATCGCCCCTTTGTCTTAGGCTTGCCGACGGGGGGCACGCCCATTCCCATGTATCAACAGTTGGTGGCCTTGCATCGCCAGGGCAATCTCAGCTTTCGCCATGTCATCACCTTCAATATGGATGAGTATGTGGGGTTGCCTGCGTCTCATCCCCAGAGCTACCGCGCTTATATGCAGCGGCACCTATTTGACCTGATCGATATTCCCCTGCACCAGACCCATATCCCCAACGGCAATGCGGTAGATTTGCTGCAAGAATGCCAAGACTACGAAGCCAAAATTCAGCAGGTGGGCGGCATTGAGCTGTTTGTGGGCGGGGTCGGTGAGGATGGGCACATTGCCTTTAACGAACCGGGATCATCTCTTAGCTCGCGCACCCGCGTCAAGCCGCTAACCCACAGCACCCGCCAAGCTAACGCCCGCTTTTTTGCGGACGATGTGGCGGCAGTGCCCCAAGAGGCCTTAACCGTTGGGGTGGGCACCATTCTTGATGCACGCGAGGTGCTGATTTTGGCGCAGGGGTCACGCAAGGCGATCGCCCTGCACCATGCCATTGAGGGCTGCGTTAATCATCTGTGGACGGTCTCAGCATTACAGCTGCATCCCCGCAGTATCATCGTCTGTGACGATGACGCC
>JBGTOF010000097.1:0-5776 GCA_041742695.1 Elainellales cyanobacterium
CCGATCGGAATCGACGAAGCTTGGATGATAGCGGTGCGAATGGCGTCGAGATCGCCGCCTCCAGTCGATAAATCCATCAGAGTGTCGGCTCCGTACTTCACCGCCAGGTGCAGCTTGGCCACTTCTTCGCTGAGATCCGACGAGTTGGGCGACGCGCCGATGTTGGCGTTGACCTTGCACTTCGAGGCGATGCCAATCGCCATCGGCTCTAGATTGGGGTGGTTGATGTTGGCGGGGATGATCATGCGGCCCCGTGCCACCTCGTCGCGGATTAGATCCTCGGGCAGGTTCTCCCGCTTTGCGACGTGGGCCATCTCTTCGGTGATGGTGCCCTGGCGAGCATAGTGCATCTGCGACACGTTGGCGTGGCCCTGGCGTTTAGCGATCCATTCAGTTCTCATGGTTTACCTCTGGTGTGGCGCTAGAGGTCTTGCCTGAGTCAGGGCGGGTTTGGCTGGGTAAGGCCGAGACTTGTGGAGCGATCACAGGCAAACCTCAGCAAACTGCCGATGCTCCACCTAAAGTCCTAGAAATAATTCCAGAACACCAATCTACTCGTCGTTTCGGCTGGTTACCGCAAGCAACGCTTTCCTCCGCTGGTATTAACCAGGTCAGGTTCTGAGGGTATGATCTCAGTCCGATGCGATCGGACACCCCTAGCTTGGTTGCATCGTACCACTGATGTTTGGGGCCAGCACAGGTCGGTTACGGTTCCTCATAGATATCGCGCCGATGCCCTACCTTAATAACTCTGACCACCAGCGCTATCTCTTCAATACTGTAGACAACTCGGTAGTCGCCTAAACGCACTCTATATTGGCTTTGCCGACCCTTTAGCTTTTTGCATCCTGGTGGTCTGGGGTCTTGTGCTAGTTGTTCAATGAGGGCAATTAAGTTTCCTTGCACAGCCCTCGGGAGTTTCTTGAGTTGTCGTTGAGCAGCGGGCTTGATTAAAACCTCGTAACTCATTGCAACCCAAGCTCTTGCTTGAGACTGCTCAATGAAATTTCTCCCGATTCTTGCAGGGCTACATCGGCGTCAAAGCCATCGATTTCGTCCTCTATCGCCTCCAGGGTAGGCTCTAAATCTACTCTGTACTTAAACTGCAAATATTGCAGAAAGTGATACAGCTCATCCAAAGCTGTTCGTGGAAGCGGCGTCAGCTCTAGGGAAATAGGGTCGGTGAGCGGTACAGTAGCCATGGCTTGCCTGGGAATCGAGACGATGAAGTCTTATCTATCGTAGCGAAGCAACTGCCATGTCTTCCAGCAGGGACTGTTCGCGATTAAGCTTAGCTTCATCTCCGCATCCTCCCAGCCACTCACTAGCTTCGTTAGACAAAGGCTCCTCCAGCCAGTGGCGCATTTGTTCTACTACCCAGTTCGCCCTGGCCTCACGGAATTTCTTGAAGTTTCCCTGGATCTCAGGGTGATTTAGAGAAGAACTGCCGTCCATGACCACAGTTTGGATTTTCTCGTAGAGCGCAAGCGCTGTACAAGAGTCACGGTCTTCAGAAACCTGAGCAAACATGCCGCGTGCCATCAGATTCTCGCCATCTCGCTCCCTATCCATGACGGTCCATCGATCAGCAAGGGCTTCTAATCCGTTCTGGCGCTGGCTTAACCAAGTCAGGTTGCCGATCGCATTGGCTGGCGACGAGGTGGATCGGCTACCATCCTTACCGACTATTTTGCGGGCAAACGTGAATGGCACAATGTGCTGCTTTTCTGGATAGAGCCCTGGTCCATCCGCTGCCTCTGCCCTACGGAGGGGAGCCTCAACATGCAGTGGGGCAAATGGCTTAATACCTACTTTTTTGCCGTGGTTCTCGTAACCGTCGAACTGAGCTTGCCAGCAAAACTCCTTCGCATGGCCCCGGCGCTCGATCGCATATAGCCAGCCGACAGCCCCGTGCTGCAAAGTTTCAGCCTCGTGTACGTTGCTCTTAAACATCCCCACTGCAAGCTTGGTCAGCTTCTCCGGGGTGGAGAGCGCATTGAGGGCATCCGACATCCTGCCTTGCTGTTCAGCGTCAGCGTTGGGCTTTCGTTTCCAAAAAAGAGTTAGGAGCGTAGCCTGGTATCGGCTCAATGCTTGGCGAAGCTGTTCCTGCCACTGCATACCGTCCGAATCCCATGGATGGAGTGGCCCGTCCTTTGTGTCGGACGTTTTGGCAATGCCGTGGCAATCGACAATTAGCTGCTTGAGGTCAGTTTGATCGAGGTACGGCGCGAGAAGAGTCCAGTGGAGCAGACGGGCAATAGCGGCTCGAAAGGCTTTGTCACGGTAGAAGTGTTGAAACGCAGACTTTGGCAGATAGTAGAACAGGTCAATCAGCGGCATGAGCGCCCGTGTCGAAGGGCGGGCCATACGATGGTCGAGCCATAGCTCTTCCGACAAGATCGAATCAATGAGAAGTAGGGTCTGCGTCGCCCGCGCAGAGCACTCCTGCACCAGCTCATCCGGTGTCGCGTAGTCTCGTGCCCAGGTTTGCTTGCCCACTGGGGTTTCCTCTGGGCCAACGCGATCGAGACGGTAGCTAAATGTGTCTTTGTCAATGGCTGAAGCTCCCAGCCATGGGCACCCCAGAGTTCCTAGGAGAGTCAGCGTCGTGTATCGG
Source organism: Elainellales cyanobacterium (assembly GCA_041742695.1). Classification (GTDB taxonomy): domain Bacteria; phylum Cyanobacteriota; class Cyanobacteriia; order Elainellales; family Elainellaceae; genus Kaiparowitsia. The sequence goes on from JBGTOF010000097.1 coordinate 2,621, forward strand.
GTCACGGTGGTTATCCAAACAGCAAACCCCATCTCGCGCTCAGACTCATGGACAAGCAGGGATCGACTGTCTGCCGATGTTACATCACCGTCTCGCAACCGGACAAAATGGGCAAGGTCGTCCAGTAGATTTGGGCGAGCGCGGGAAAGGAGCGCAAGCGCCCGTTCCTCTACACGCACCCGAATCCCTGCCCGGTTTATGCGAACGTAGGCATCAATCGCGGCACTGACATTGCTGGGCGGCAGCCAGCCCACAGCAAACCGGTTGCCTTCAAGCATGCCCTTAAACTCGTCAAACACCACCTGCCATTCAGGTGCAAAGAGCCCCGTAAGCAACTCGACCATAATGCTGACCTTCCCATTTCGGCGGGCATGGAGGTCTGCCCAGCGCATTGGGATTGGCGGGCTGCCACCAAGCGCGGGTCGTTCATAAGCGTGCCCGGTAACAAACTGAGGACCCCAGGGAACGACCTGATCCAGTTGCTGAAAATCTGGGTTTTCTGTGGCGAAAGTCCTGAGGGCCAACTCGACAGTGGCGCGCAGCGCAGCATCGTGGAAGATGCCTGCCGGTGTCAAGAGAGCCGCCAGCGGAACAACTCCCACCGGGATCGGCAGGACATTTTTCTCCCGACATTGAGGATCAAGCCGAACCCGCGCTTTAGGGCTAAGTCGCCGGAACATTGAGCCGCGTAGAACTTTGCGTGACTCGCTGTGCTGCCCAAAGTACGACCCCTCCGCCCGGTCAAATGCACGCATCGCTGGCAACACGACGCCCCAGAAATGAGATCCCTCGGCATCGTCGTCGGTACTTTCCGCACTTTCCGCGTCATCCTCGTCCATGCTTGTCGCATCTTGCTCAGCGGCATCGGGCTGTAGTGCAGGGCTAAGGTTGCGGAGACTCTCAAGGTCAGCTTCTCGAACCAGTGCCCAACCGCTAGCATCCCTTGGCACCGCCAGCAGTTGCTCAAAAGTATCCAGCATCGCCCGCGTACGCTGCTGACCGTCTACGAGCCACATGGGCGATGAGACTTCCTGCCCGAAGGCACGCAGCAACGATACGCCGTGCCGCAATGGATCTGAGCCATCCTTTGGCGTCCACAGCACAAACGATCCGCAGGGCGATTGCTCATAGATCGATTCGAGCAGGGCAGTTCGATTACCCATCTCCCACACAGCACCGCTCTGGAAATGCGGTATGCCGAGCCGGTCTGCGTGCCGAACGATGTCAGCCCAGGACCACCAGTGGGGAGCGTTATCGATGGCCATACGGCAATCTCCTGTTGCGTGATTAGCTTGGTCGTATCATGCAGTGCATTCAGTTCTCTAGAGTTCCCAATTTCTACCGTACGTAGATAGACCTTCGGTTATGTGATCCAGACAGAAGAAGGGTTAGCGATCGCCCCCCACAGCTCCCATCACCACCCCCTCATCCTCGCCGTAGGCTCGGATGTCGCGGCGGAGAATGCCGAAGTCAAACGCTTTAGTCTTGCCGACCTGGGCATTGAGCTGAATCCAGACCAGGCAAATCAGCGTCGACACCACAATCGGGGCGGCAAAGCTGACTAGCAGATCGCCCGCAAAGGGTAGGCCATTCCAGGGGCTAAAGTTGGGTAGGGGGAAGAACAGGGCACCAGCGGCAATGGCTGCGATCGCTCCGTCACTCCAAAACTTTGGATTACACTAGGGTTACAACAAGGTTACCTGTCGGATCCCATTGCTTTATGGCCGAAGTTATCGAGATTCCCATTGAACTGACCCGATTTCAACTTCCCCAAGCCGTGCAAGCACGCTTGCAGTTTCTACTGGACTGCCAGGATCAAGGGAGCACCCTATCTCTGGCAGAACGACAGGAAGCCGAGGGACTTGTCGAGCTAGCAGAATTCTTATCTTTGCTACATCTGCGATCAGCACGAGTTGCCAAGCAAACATAAATGACAAAGATCCCGGCTTCGCTTCGCCAGTTGGCAATTCAAAGGGCCAGCAATCGCTGCGAGTATTGTGGAATATCCCAGCTTGGCCAAGTGGCTACTTTTCATATCGACCATATTATCCCTGTCGTAGCAGGTGGCGAAACGACGTCGGGCAATCTGGCTCTTGCCTGCGTGTCCTGTTCTCTGCGCAAGGGTGCACGGCAAAAACTGAAGGATTTAGAGACAGGTGAAGTTGTTTCTGTGTTCAATCCACGACAACAGACGTGGATTGAACATTTTTGTTGGGATGGAGCCAGAGTCGTTGGATTGACGCCTACCGGACGGGCAATGGTTGAATCACTCGATTTAAATCGAGCAACAATGCTTGCAATTCGAGCAGAAGAGGAATTATTGGGTCGTCATCCACCGGCTTAGACAGGCCAAAATTTTGTTCCTGAAACCAGGTCACAGTGGGGGTCGTTGGGGGAGGCACGTTTGGTTTTGTCCCTTAGGAGCGCTATTGATCGGGCAACCCTTCGAGGGGCAACACTTCCCCCTCGCCGTAGGCGCGGATATCGCGGCTGAGGATGCCAAAGTCAAAGGCCTCCGTCTTGCCACCCTGGGCTTTGAGCTGAATCCAGACCAGGCAGATCAGGGTTGATACTGCGATCGGGGCGGCGAAGCTGACCAGCAGATCGCCCGCGAAGGGCAGACCATTCCAGGGGCTAAAGTCGGGCCGGGGAAAGAACAGGGCACCAGATGCGATCGCCGCCACCGCGCTCCAAAACGCCATCGTGCCCGTCAGCCGCCGCGAATACAGCCCAAACAACACCGGAAACAACGCCCCAGCGCAGACCAGGTCGGCCAGCAAAAACAGATACAGCACGTTGTAGCCTCGGGCTGCTATCGCGATCGCCGGCAGCCCCACCACCACCATCAGCAGCCGAGTGATTTGCAAAATGCCGCTGGCGGGTCGATTGGGGAAAATCCGCAGCAGGTCGGTGGTGAACACGCTGGCGATGCCGTTGAGCAACGAATCTAGACTGCTCATCACCAAGGCCAGCACCAGCACCAGCACCGCAATACTCACCCAGCCGGGCAGATTTAGCGCCTGGATCAGCGAGAAAAAGGCGCGATCGTCGTTGAAGCCAAAGTGCATAGCCACAATGCCCAGCAGCCCGGAGATGAACAGCATCGGCAAAATCACCAGAAACGAGCCGAGGAACGATCGCCGCACCACCTGATCG
>JBGTOF010000114.1:0-2953 GCA_041742695.1 Elainellales cyanobacterium
GGATGGAGTTGCCGGAACTCGTGAAATCTGTCAACGGTTTCCTAAAACTCGTGTTCTGGTGCTAACGACCTTTCCTAACCAGGAATACGTGACCCAGGCACTTCAGGTGGGAGCAGCGGGCTATCTGCTAAAAAATACTCCCTTTGAGGAATTGACCCAGGCAATTCACCTGGCGCTAAAGGGCTATACCCAGATTGGTCCGGGGCTGTCTGGCGCAGTTTTCCAGCAATCGATGACACCAACCTCAGCCGATCACACGACTGATCACAATGTGGATTGGCAGCAGTTAACCCCACGGGAGCGAGACATTGTGAATTGGATTGTGCGGGGTGCAAGTAATCGAGAAATCGCTCAGGCACTCTATATCTCTGAGAAAACGGTCAAAAACAATATTACTAATATTCTGAATCGGCTAAATCTACGCGATCGCACTCAACTGGCAATTGCTGCGTTACAAGCAGCAGGCTTAAAAAATAGGCATTTGTAAGCCAAGTTATTCACTCAACCCTGTGCCAGGATGGGAAAGAGCAGTGGCGATCAAAGGTAAACCAAAGGATGAAACCGTGAAGTGCAATCAACTGAAGTGCAAGGGCAACCTGTGTAGGTTGCGAGTCAGAGGGCTAACAATATGCTTGGAGCGGATGGATGACAGATCTTGGTGAGAACCTAAAAACGCTAACCACCGCTCAAGCGAGCCGTTATGCCGCAAGTCCTCGGTGGGGACGTAACCGAAAGTTAATCTGTTGGTGTTCTAGCTGAGGCTAATGCATGAACCTGCAAAGTTTGAAATGGACAAAGAACGTAAAGCCAAAGAATGAGAAGCCGGGTTTACTAAGCTTTCAGGGTCGGAAACCTTTTTAAGCTAGCTTGGAAAGATGATGAAGGTGATGCCAACAAACCATAGCGAAGAGATCTGGTTCTGATTGGAAGAAATTGAGGGCGATCGGCATTGGGATAAATCATTCTCTTGCTCACCGAATACTCTCGCACCACTGGCTGCTTCTGCAATGGCTGAGTATTGTGCAGGTCAAACTCAAGAACTTGACCCAGAGACGCTGTGAAATCGCGCACTACTGCCGATTCCGTAAATTATTCGCTGATTTACCTAAACAGGTTCAAGAGCAAACCCGTGCAGCGTATCGTCAGTTTAAAGAAGACCCAAGCTATCCAAGCCTACGCTTCAAGAAGGTGCATCCGGAGTTGCCAATTTACTCCGCCCGTATTAGCAAAAGTTATCGAGTGGTTGGGCAATTAGATGGAAATCCATGCTTTTCGAGAAGTCTTAGTAATTTTAGATAGCATAATCTCTTGAGCAATTAAATAAAACTAAGTGATACTCCTGCCTAATAGTAATAGGCACTTAGGCGGATGAAGGTGATTGCATAAACTTTTGAACAAACAAGAACCTTCTTCACAATTAGTTGCTTTACAATAGATGCTTAATCTCGAAATTGTGAAGTGGGCAATGGGTACTACAGATAATCCCCAGATGGATGATGGGTCGTCAGCAGATTTGGTATCTGTGGCAGAGTTGCAGAATCAGCTTAATGACTTACTCACACAGCTATCGCCTGAGCGATTACAGGTGCTTGCTGACTTTGCAGCTTACTTGGCAAATGCTGAAAGCGAAACTGCCACCCAAGAGCTTTTGGCAATTCCTGGATTACTAGAGCGAGTTAAGCAAAATCAAGCAACTCCTAAAGCTCAGTACAGCAATTGGAGAACTCTTCGCTCCGATGTATGAAGTTCTTCTCCATCCTGATGCTCAGAAGGTTTATGTCAATGCTGAAAAAACCTTAGCTAAGAAAATCGCTCGATGTTTGCAGCAGCTAGAGCAAACTCCTCGTTCTCACCCTAACATCAAAGCCCTCAAAGGAGATTATGCGGGCTACTATCGCTACCGTATTGGAGACTACAGGGTAATCTATTCAGTTGACGATGAATTAACTCAGGTGTTTGTTGTGGCAATAGCCCATCGCAGTGAAGCATATAAATCCTGAGAGCAAGTTAGTAAGCTCGCTCTTCGCCGTATGTTGAGTTGAGCCAACAGAATCCAACAGTCATCGCTAGTGTAATAATCAGCCAATTAGAATAAGGATGAAATTGCACAGGTGAAAAGTTCTAATTTACCCTTCTAAAATTTGTATCGAATCAATCTTCTTGGGCGATCGCGCTATTCAGCAACTTCTTTCAAATAGTCGTGCAGTCAATTGAATTAGAACATAGTGATAGGTACAGCCGCAATAGATTGGGTGCATGTCTAGCATTATGTGGATGCTGTTTAGCAGAGGAAGTGTATTGGTTTCAACAAACCATCGTCAAAGATGTGTAAGATATCTTATCTATAACTAATATTCACAAACTTGAGTTTCGCTATCTAAGCAAATCTGCAACTCAAATGGAAAACGTGACAGCACAAAGGATAACAAATGATTCTGCGCCATTTCCTGAGGCAGGAATTTATAAATCAGACGTTATTGGAAATAAATGGCTTTGCACCCAGATGGACGACAAGCTTTGAGATTATTCGATTCTGACTCAAAAATTGATTTTTTCTTATTTCTGAAGAAGTGTATTGACTGCTCTCTTTCAATCAAGCTTTGGGGACGATCAAACGGGTAAGCATATCCATACAACCAAAATGTATTCAAGCTGCTGAACCTGTTTTAATAAGCTAGAGGCAGATTGAATAGAAGTCATGTTGGGGTTTGGCAACTCCAAACAGTCCATAATAAAAGTGAATGGATCCATGTTTCAAACAACACGGCGGCGGCTTGCCCTCTGGTATACCACGGTTACAGCGGTGTTGTTGCTGATATTTGCCAGTGGCTTTTATCTCTATGTGCGTGGGACGCTGATTGAGCGGATTGATGACACGCTGAACCATGTGGTGGAAGTTGTTGGGCGATCGCTGGTGATTGAACCAGTTAACCCTCACTTTGAAGGGGGACCG
>JBGTOF010000132.1:0-3363 GCA_041742695.1 Elainellales cyanobacterium
GTTGCGTTAATCTGCGTTTATTTATCGCAACCAATCGGTTGATTAGGAAATTATGTGAGCCCCTTGCGGCGCAAAGAGTTCACAACAATAGTTACTCAAGCCAGCGCGCTAAGCACTATATATTCCTCAACATAAGTCGGATTTTTATTGCAATAGTTGTAGTTTCTTATACACTAGTTAATAAGAAGATATTAACTGGGAATGATCTATGGATTGCTAATTGCGATTTGATTATGTCCCTCAAACCCGCTGAGACCTGTCATCTCTCTTCAAAGTTAGGGATGTAGGCACAGTGACAGGATGGTTTCTCGCCCAATGCTATTGGAATGAGCGATCCATTTAGGTGTCCGCAGGCGGTAGCAGGTTTGATCTTCTGCTGTGTAAGATCCTGGTTTGAGAGGGTAGTAACTGCGTGAGTCCCCATCCCCTTAGTCGGCTCAAGCGCTACGATGCAGGCGCGATCGCCCAATATTATCAATATCGCCCCTGGCAAGTCGTCTGGCGTGCCATTAACATTGGTTTTTCTTTTATCTGGTTTGCTTTAAGCCTCAAGTCAGACGACTGGTTTGGCCGTGGCGAAATTACTCGACTGCGCCGAGCGATCCAGCTGCGCACGCTATTAACGCGATTAGGGCCGACGTTTATCAAGGTGGGGCAGGCTCTGTCTACCCGGCCTGATTTGGTTCGAAAAGACTTTTTGGACGAGCTGGTGAAGTTACAAGACCAGCTACCGCCTTTTCCCAATGCGATCGCCTTTGCCATAGTGGAACGCGAGCTGGATCGCTCGGTCAGCGAAGTATACCGCGAAATTTCGCCCCAGCCTGTGGCAGCCGCTAGCCTAGGTCAGGTATACCGCGCTAGGCTGCATTCAGGAGAAGAAGTAGCGGTTAAGGTGCAGCGTCCCAACCTGCTCCCGGTGCTAACGCTTGATCTTTTTTTGATGCGCTGGGCGTCGGGTTGGCTGGCCAATCTGCTGCCGCTTAACCTAGGCCATGACTTGGCGCTGGTGGTTGATGAATTTGGCATCAAGCTGTTCGAAGAAATTGATTATCAAAACGAAGGGCGCAACGCTGAACAATTTGCCGAAAACTTCAAAGACGATCCACGCGTTAAAGTGCCTGCTATCTACTGGCCCTATTGCAGCGACCACGTGCTGACTTTAGAGTGGATCAACGGGTTTAAGCTTAACGATACCGAAAGAATTCGTGCGTCTAACCTAGATAAAGACACGCTGATTGAAATTGGTGTCACAACAGGACTGCGTCAGCTGCTAGAGTTTGGCTTTTTTCATGCTGATCCTCATCCAGGCAACCTGTTTGCCATGGCCGATGGTCGTATGGCCTATATTGACTTTGGCATGATGGATCAGCTGCCGCAGCACACGAAAGAAGCCCTAGTGGATTCAGTCGTGCATCTGATTAACAAAGACTATGCTGATTTGGCGCGCGACTTTGTAACGCTGGGATTCCTCACGCCTGAGACTGACATTATGCCAATTTTGCCTGCGCTAGAAAGCGTTTTGGGCAATGCCATTGGCAAGAATGTAGGAGATTTCAACTTTAAAACCATCACCGACGATTTCTCGGCCTTGATGTATGAGTACCCTTTCCGCATTCCGGCTAAGTTTGCGCTGATCATTCGTTCGCTGGTAACACAGGAGGGTTTGGCCCTTAGCCTCAATACTAATTTCCGGATTGTGGAGGTGGCGTATCCCTATGTTGCGAAGCGATTGCTCACGGGAGAAACGCCAGAGCTGCGTCGCCGTTTGCTAGAGCTGCTGTTTAAGGATGGCCGGTTCCAGTGGCATCGACTGGAAAATTTGATTGCGATCGCCTCTGCAGACAATAGCTTCGACTTGATTCCGACAGCTCAGCTTGGCCTGCAATTTCTCCTCTCTGAGGATGGGCAGTATATCCGACGGCAGCTCTTGTTAGCGCTGATCGAAGATGATCGCCTGCATACGAAGGAAGTGCAGAGGCTCTGGGATTTGGTGAAAGATGATCTGAAGATTCAGGGGTTACTAGGGGTCGCAGTGGGCGCGATTACTAATCTAACGGTTGAAAATGCAGTGGCACTTCTGCCCTCAATGGCAACGCTGCTTGCACCGAGAGGGCAACACTAGGACATCCTTGCGGCTAGACGATTGTGATAGATGGGTCGTGGGTGCACAACCTGCGGCTCATTTTTGCGTGTGCTCTTACAAATTCGATCGCCCGTGACTACTGCAGCGGTTGAGGTGATTGAGCCAATTATTTTGTGAACCCTCTGCGTCGAAGGAATGTCACAACAATAAAACTCAAACCAGCGCTTCTAGGGCACGTCATCAATTCACCTCAGAAACCTTGAGGAAACAGCACCAGGGCGCCCGCCCAAACAAACCAGGCTAGGGGCTGAAACCCCTAAGAAGGGTAATCCCAAGCCCTCACCCGGATGCTGAGTCAGGAAAAGAACCGCTTGGCCATCACCCCTGAAGCGCTCAAGCCCGATATTGAAGCCCACATCACCTTCCTCGAAGACCAAGTAACGGCGCTAAAAAAGCGGTTGCAGCGGGTAAATCCAAAATAGCCATCATCGGCGCGGCCCTGCAAAAGCTCATTCGCATTGTCTACGGTGTGTGAGTCTCGGGTCAAACGTATGACCCAACCAAGCTTCTGCCATCTAAATCGGCGGCAGCGACCGCTTGGACGTCCTAGGGCCAACACAGTATCTAGCGGCTGGGTCATGTCGTTTTGAGCGTTAGCCGCAGGGCTCAACTTGACGGGCATACAGCACAATTTGGTCAATGGCATGGAGCAAAACCTGGCCGGATTGACCGGGTTGGTTGACCACAATGCTGAAGGCAAGGGTGCCATAGCTGTCATTTTCTAAATATCCTGACAAGGCTCTCACTCCGCGCAAGGTTCCGGTCTTAGCCTGTAGGTTGCCTTGAGCGGCGGTATTGCGAAACCGATTGCGCAGCGTGCCACTAACGCCAGCGACCGGAAGTGAGCGGCGAAATAGACTGCTCTCGGGGTGGGTGTGCATGCTTTTGAGCAGAGTGACAAAGGCGGACGGCTGCGCGCGATTGCTGCGGGAGAGTCCTGACCCGTCCACGATTTGAAAGCTGCTAGGACTCACGCCCAGAGCAGATAACGTATGTCGGACAATGCTTTGGCCCCCAATCCGACGGAGCAGGTCATCGGCCATTCCGTTATTGCTGTCACGATTAATAATCGTGAGCGACCCTTCGAACGCCGCCTGCTGCTGGGGAGTGCGATCGCCCACCACCTGCAAGGCAGCAGCGGTCGTCAACAGCTTAATATTCGATGCGGGGATGAGAAAAGCATCGGGATTGTATCGATAGAGGGGAGTGGACTGATCCAA
>JBGTOF010000133.1:0-3217 GCA_041742695.1 Elainellales cyanobacterium
AGTGCCTTCGCGAAGTTCTTTTGCTAAATTACTGCTCATGCTAAGAATCCTGCTAACTATCTCTCTTTTTCACGGAATCGGTTGGGATGCCCTGCATTGCAATGACTGATTCCCAACCACGTAGGCATTACCGCTACCCAGGTACCGCCACGCCATAGCCCAACTACTGGACATTGAACAGACACACCAAACCACCAGCTGCGTTGCGCTAATGCTGAGTGGCATCCACAACGAAGCGGTTTAGAGCACCTAAATTGCTAGATTAGACCGATTTGATGAGAGTTTTTATTAAAAATTCTTACGCAGGGTGCCGTTCGATACAGCCGCACGTCCGAAGCACACCGTGATGCAGACCCACGATGTCCTCAACCCTGATTCAAATATTGCAGATTTGAAGGACTGTACCGTGGGGATCAGCCTAATGGAGCAGCGAGCTATCTTTTGCTAGCAGCACTAACGGTAAATCGATCGTAAAACAGGTCTGCGCTGAGGTGCTCGTGGCATAAATCGTTCCATCCATGCGCTCAACCAGCTTTGTGACTAGAGCTAGTCCCAAACCCGTTCCTCCATACTGCCAGGGGTCATGATTGGGGATACGGTAAAACTTCTCAAAAATTTGCTTTAACTCTTCAGCAGGAATTTGAGCCCCGGTATTGATGACCGACAGGCGAATCCCGGATGGCAAACCGGGGGATTGCTCTGGAGCGTTTGGCACATCAGGCAAGCACGATACGGATACAGTAATGCACTCGTTTGCGGGCGTATACTTGCAGGCATTGGTCAACAGTTCCCCCAGCACCCGCTCCAATTTGCCCGCGTCGGTGGTGATGCGAGGCAGATTGTCGTCTAACACTAAGCGCAGGGTTTGCTGGTGGCTCTGGGTGCGTTCTTCAAAAGGCTGAAGCAGCGGCGGCAGCAACATGGAGAGATCAATTGTAGCGGTGGTAACGGTATCTCCCCCTGCGTCTAGTCGTGACAAATTCAGCAGGTCATTAATCAGGTTAATTTCGCGCTCTGATTCTTCATGCAAAATTTTGAGATAACGAGTAGATCGCTCGGGGTTGTGGTCTAATGCTCCTGACTGCTTCAGAAAAATTTCCAACATCTGCAGCGCCATCTTGATATTAGACATGGGCGTCCGCAGTTCGTGAGACACGGTGCTGAGGAAATCGTCCTTAAGTCGGTTTAGCCGCTCTAGTTCCTGCACTTGTGCCTGTGCTGCTTGATAGAGCCGCGCCTGTCGGAGGGCGATCGCACATTGATTAGCAACCAACTGCGCCAACCGAATGTCCTGATCCGTAAAGGCGTAGTCTGGCTGGTTAATCAGCCAAAGATCCCCCAGCACGCCTTTGTCGTCTAGCATGGGCACTACCAGGGTAGAGACAAAGCCTCGCACTGGGTTGGGCACCAGCGAGCAAAACTGAAGCCGTTGCCCATGCAATAGCGGCGTGTAGAGTTCGGGAAAGGCCGAGAGACGAGAGACCCGCCCTTGATAGGGCGACACAGTTGTGGTGTATTCGTAGTGAATGGTAGACGTGCCCTGTTCCAGGTCATAAATAGCTGCATTGCAGCAATTTACCCCCAACACGGTGACCAGTTCCTGAACCGCAGCCTGCAAAATCTGCTCTTCGTCTAGGCTGTCGCGCACTTTATCCGTAATGCGCTGCAGGGTTGCTTCAAACTCTTGTGCAATCTGGAGCTGAGCGGTTTGGGATTGAACCTGGTGCTCTAGATCGGCATTGAGCTGCTGAACCCGTTGATGCAGCTCAACATGATGGATGGCGCTTTCAAGCTGGGTTGACAGCTGCGCGACTAATTCGACCTCCCACCGATGCCAGGGGCGGGGCGCGGTGCAGTGTTGCACCATCAGCCATCCCCACGGTGCTTGCTCTTGATACACAGGCGCGATCAAGACCGATTGAACGTCCATGTCTTGCAGGGCGGACTGGAGTTCGGGCGGCAGATCTGCTGAAGGAAACGGATGGGTCACGGCAATGGCCCCGTTGCAAAAGGCGGCGATCGCCCCCCCGATATCCCCAGAGTCCGCCGATGCAGCGCCAATCATGCGCCCCTGCATCGGCGGAATGCCTGCTGCGGTCGCGGCTTCCACCACCTGCACGGCTGCACCCTGAGGCTGCACCAATACCACCCGGTCGGCTTTTAGCAAGCGTTGGACGGTCGCAGTCGTTTCTGCCAAAATCTTAGGCAGGTCGAGCGAGTGGCGCACTTGCCGGGTGAATTCTGAGATCACTTGCGCGACAAGCCGGCGTTGGGATGTATTGGGAGTCAGTAGCGCCGTCTGATGTTCTGGATGATCTGGGGGTAGGTTTTCCCCAGATTCTTGAGAACACACTGGCGTCCACAGGAGTAGAGTGTGTGCCGGCCCCTTGTCGACAGTTAGGGGCTGAGCCTGCATCATCACGGCCATCCCAGAGGAGAGCGTGACCTGTACGCCAGCAGAAAATGCAGAGGGATTCTGCAGCAGCGATCGCACAGTCTCCCCATCACTTGGCTGTACCCAGTCCAAAATGGAGCGCCCGAGCATGGCCTCGGGTGCGAGCCCCCACTCAGTCAATTCTGGAGCAACGCCGCAGATCTGGGCTGCTGCATCGAGTTGCACAGCCATCATCCTCCAGGGGGAAACCGTCATGAGGTTAGACGCGTGGCGCTCAGTGAAAACGGGCTGGGGCAATGGCGACACAGGGAGGGGCGATCGCCCCTGGGGCTGAGCCGCAGACGCTTGTAAAGGTAAGGATTGAATCGGCATTGATCCGTCATAAAGACCCATGTCACATTCCTGCCGGGCATTGAAGAGACGATTGGGGGACTGAGATTGAACACGGGGTGGAATTCTCAAATCGATGGCCACCTCAGCAGGAACACCCATCCTAAAGAATGCCCGGAACACTCAATAAAATCGTCATGAGATCGTGAGTTTAACCCTCCAAATCATAAGTTTCTATCGCAAGACTGCTGAACTATGGTGATGTGATGGATGTGCCCAAGGATCTGCGCCTCCATAACCCGCTCCGGCAGTGGGGTGACAGAGTAGACCAAGCGCTTGACCGGTAGCCATCGGACCCCCTTAAGGCAGCGGGTTCTCGACTGCCTCTACCAGCGCTTGCATGATGCCGGGCAGCGCTACCTCTACCCGCCGCCAGTCGGGAATTAGTGGTGAGCCAAAGGGATAGCGATTAAACTCTTCAAAGGCATCATC
>JBGTOF010000152.1:0-6496 GCA_041742695.1 Elainellales cyanobacterium
TTGAGTCAAACTTTGTAGAACTGAGCCCTGCGGCGATGAAAGCGGCGACAGGGTTTGTTGAAGACTATCACCGAATGGCGAAGGGCGGTGTTTTGGGCGATCGCCCCGTGGAGTTACTAGCGGATGACGTCGCTAACCTCAGTCACAGAAATCCTAAATTCACGACCCCGCGATGGTAGCCCTAAACGGGTTTTCCTGAAGCAACCGCAAGCAGGTCGCTCTCGCGAAGAACGTCATGCGGTCTCAGGATAGGTTGACCCACTGACGTTTCTAGATCTGCCAATCCTAGTGGAGCGGTTGCTGTAGGCAGGTTGCTATAAAAAGTTAGAACGGATCAGTGGTCTTGTCTGTCTTTGACTTGTTGCGCCATGCGGCGCGCACCAGCCGAATCGGCTCATACTCATAGGCTTCTTGCACATGCTCGCGGATCACGCGCAGCGCCCCATCCCCCACGGCGTCAATGGCTTGCCAGATGACGGTTTGGGCTTGGGGAGGAACCAGCTGATCCAGCGCGACCGCTTCTCCGGCTTCGATCAGCCTTTCGAGGTGATCATAGATGGTGCGACTGCTGAGGCCGCGCTGTGCCGCAATTTCTTCGGGGGAGAGCGCTTGCTGATGCAGCTCTAGCGTGGCGTGGTGGGAGCGGGATAGGGCGGGGCGATCGCCCGATTTCGTCTCTGAGGGTGGGGCGGGGCTGCTCGTTTCGACAGCTTCGTCCTCGTCATCTTGCAGCGGAATCCCCTGCTCCTCACAAAAGGCGCGAATCGTGTCTACGAACCGAGGCCCGTACTTGGTGCGCTTGTAGGTGCCCACTCCCGAAATGCGCGAGAACTCTCGAAGGGTCTGCGGCTGCTGCCGTGCCATCAGCTGCAGGCTAGAGTCAGCAAAGATCACGTAGGGCGGCACCGACTCGGCATCGGCTAGGGTTTTGCGGAGCGATCGCAACAGGTCGAGCAGCATCTGCACATCGGCTTTGGCGCGATCGCTCATCAGATCAGGTGCCTCTTGCTGCTGCGGCACAACGGCCACCTGCACCGGCTGCTGCCCCTTCATCACGGCCCAGCTTTGGGCATTGAGCCGCAGCACCGGATAGCCGTCGGTGGTTTCCTCTAGCAAGCCCTGATGCAGGAGCGATCGCCCCAGCATGCGCCATGCATCCGCCGTGCGGTCTTTGCCAATGCCATAGGTCGAGAGCCGATCATGCCCCCGCTCCAACACCTTGCGATCCTTTGAACCACGCAACACGTCGATGATGTGCTTCATGCCAAACCGCTGCTCACACCGCGCCACGCACGAGAGAAACTTCTGCGCTTCGACCGTCCAATCTTCGACCGGCTTGGGATTGATGCAGTTGTCGCAGTTGCCGCAGCCGCCCTCAAACCGTTCGCCAAAATAGCTCAACTGAATCGTGCGCCGACAGTGCGGCGATTCGGCATAGTCCAGCACCTGCCGCAGCTGCTGCCGCGCAATGCGCTGCTCTTCCTCTAGCGGCTCCCCCGTTGCCGGGTCTACCTTTTGAGCAATCAAAAACTCAATGGTTTTGCTGTCGCCATAGCCATAGAACAGGGTGCAGCGGGCAGGTTCGCTGTCGCGTCCGGCGCGCCCGGCTTCTTGGTAATAGTTTTCGAGCGATCGCGGCAAATCATAATGCGCCACAAACCGCACATCGGGCTTGTTGATGCCCATGCCAAAGGCGATGGTGGCGACCATAATTCGCACGTCATCGCGGATGAAGCGGGTTTGGTTTTCACTGCGGGCGCGATCGCTCAACCCCGCATGATAGGGCAGCGCCGCCACCCCATCCTGCTGCAGCCGCCCGGCCAGCTCGTCTACTTTTTTGCGGCTGAGGCAATAGACAATGCCTGACCCATCCGTCTGGCGCATCAGGTCGAGCAGTTCGCCATAGGAGTTGCGCGATTTGGGCCGCACTTCGTAATACAGGTTTTGGCGGTTGAAGCTGGCGACGTGGACGACGGGCGATCGCAGCGCCAGCTGTTGCACAATATCTTGCCGCACCCGCTCGGTGGCGGTGGCCGTTAGCGCCATCACTGGCGTATCGGGAAACCGCTGCCTCAAGTTACGCAGCTGTCGGTATTCGGGGCGAAAATCATGGCCCCATTCCGAAACGCAGTGGGCTTCGTCGATGGCAAACCCCGCCAGCCCCACGGTTGCTTTTAGCCGATTGAGGAAGGGGGTGAAGCGATCGCTCAACAGCCGCTCAGGGGCCACATACAACAGCTTGATGTCACCCTTGAGAATGCTCGATTCCCGCTGCTGCGCCTCACTTCCGGTAATGCTGCTATTGAGAAAGGTCGCCCCAATGCCGTTGTCTACGAGCGCCTGCACCTGGTCTTGCATGAGCGCAATCAGCGGCGACACCACCACCGTCACGCCGGGGCGCAGCAAGGCCGGAAGCTGAAAACACATCGACTTGCCGCCCCCCGTGGGCATAATCACCAGCACGTCTTGATCGGCTAACGCCGCCTCAATAATCGACTGCTGCCCCAGCCGAAAGCGGTCATAGCCAAAGTAGTGCTTGAGCGCGTCAGGAAGCGACGCCTGAGCGGAGTTAGACAGGGTGAACTGAGCAGTCATGATCGAGGAAGAAACCCAACAGCGTTGAATGCAGACATGTCGGATGGCAAATGCACGGGAGCGCCGTTCTCTGAAATGGCAACGCCAGCGCGCTTCGCAATCCACGTACAAGTATACTCACATCGGCCCCGCCGCTTGGGTTGCTCATGCGCCTCCCTACTGTAGGCACATAAGCCCCGAAACCTTTGCGGCCAGTGCTTTTCCCTCATTCCCTAACTCCTTCTACCAGAACGGGCTACTAAGTACACACAAATTGCCCTGACTATGGTGAATCCGTTGAGATCCCCCTAAATCCCCCTTAACAAGGGGGACTTTGAATCTAGTTCCCCCCTTTCCAAGGGCTAATCCTGTAGGGGTTTTGTATGAGTAGATTAGAGTACCGTAGATACTTCGCCGGGAAGAGGTCAGCGCAGTCGCTATAGGCTAGGTTGACGCTAAAAATTAGAGAGTGCGGTGAGATGTCCGAGTTTAGCCAACTGCGAGCCTTCCGACGGCAGGTAAAAAAAGTCTGAACAAAGCCTATGAACTGGCCTGCGAGCGCCCCAACCTGTCCTTCTCTAGCGGCATGGGCACCAGCTTCCGACAGACCATTGCCGGGTTGTTTGCCAGAGTCGAGATGAGCAGTTCAACCCTGTTGTCAGGCCACGTTGCGGCGACACGAGCGCGGGCGCAGGCCAGCGATAGCGAGTATTTGATAGCGGCCCAAGACACGACGTACTACAACTACTCGGGCCAAGCGCAGATGTCAGGGCTAGGGGTCATCCAGGGCAAGGTGCGTGGCCTGATGCAGCACAACCTGTTGCTCATCGACGAGGACGGGCTGCCGCTCGGCGTGATAGACCAACAGCACTGGACACGCGATGGCGGTGCAATGGATTGGCCAGCGCATCAGAAAGAGTCTCAGAAATGGTTCAACGGACTAAGTGCACTCAACCAGCAAGCGCAGGGGTCGAACAAACGTTGGGTGGTCACCTGTGACCGCGAGAGCGATATCTTCGAGTTCTTCAAAGCGCCGCGTGAGCCGAACGTAGACCTGCTGGTACGGGTGTTTCAACCGCGTCGGGTAGAAGTCGCCGCTGCCGGGAAGGTTTGCCCGTTACCGGCAGTTGCCGCGCACCTCGACGACTATGGCCGTTATACAGTGCAGATTGAGCGTCAGTGTGAAGGCAAGCGGCGAACGGTTGAACTGACCCTCCAACTGCAAGCGGCTACCGTCCATCTCTACCCCAACAAGGACTTGAGTGCAGCCCGTCACAAGACGCAGCCGCTCTCGCTGGTCGTCGCCACCCAAGTCGCTTGTGTCGATGTCAAAACGCAAGTTGACTGCTTTGATGCCAACCAAGCCCTTTCCTGGTCTCTGCTCACTAGCTTGCCGATTGACCAAGCAGACGACGTGCAACGCATTGTCCGTTTCTATGCCCTGCGCTGGCGCATAGAACGACTGCATTTCACTCTCAAGTCGGGGGCGTTGAACGTCGAGAAGCTACAGTTCGACGATGTTCATACGCTGGTCAACGCACTCACCTTTTACGCTGTGGTCGCTTGGCAACTGTTGGGGCTGACCTACGCCTTGCGCCACGACCCTGAACAGCCCGCTGAGGCATTGTTTGACGCAGACGAACTGACGTTGTTGCATCAGTTATCGGGCAAACCGGTTGACTCGCTTCGACACGCTACCCTAGCGTTGACTCAGTTAGTTGGGTTTGCCCCCTCTCAGAAGCAACCGCTACCGGGGGTCAAAGTCTTAGCTACCGCCATTGAACGATTCTTCTTTGTCAAGCAGGGCGCGGCGGCTGTTTCCAAACCCCTACAGGATTAGGCTCTTGGAGGGGGCGGGCGCATAAGGTTGCTGCGCGTTTGTGTGCGGCAGAGCCACCGGACGATCCGGCAGACTGTCTTAATTGAAAGTCCTTATTCACTGCTCATAAGCTTTTGGGGTTGGCTATTGCTGAAAATTTTCTGGCTGATTCATTCAAACAGAATATTCAGCTTATGTCAGTAGAGATAATCGATTTCACAGCGTGAAAGTTTTGGTGATTGGGTCTCGGGAGGCGGTGCGTTCGATTGTTAACTTGCTCTATCAGCTACGGTTCGCTGAGACCCTGGAGTAGACTGATTTTTTGCCTGCCCCTACTGGCGAAAGTCCTATTCAGTTCCGGGATGGGGAAGTGATGTAGACACGAAGCGGCTTCCCTCTGGGTAGGCTTTGGTCAAATATTTGCCACGTGCCGAGAGCTGAAACGGTTTTGAGCCGCCAGCTTCAAACCATCATCTGCTTTACTGCCTGCACTGCTTGAATCAGAATCTCTGCTGCTTGACACAACGATAGATGGCCTAGATTCAGAGCAACGATTGCCGACCTGCGGCTAAAACAGTAGCAGCCGTGAGGTTCCAAGACGAAAACTGTGGTGACACAATCGTTTCGTCACCTTGATAAACCTGTTCTTCGTATAACCCATCAACCCACTCAAGAACAGTTATTTTTTGAGCAAGTGGATCGACAATCCAATACTCAGCAATACCTCGTCCGGCATACTCAGTTCGTTTGTGGCGATAATCTCGATTCTCTTGCTGGGGACTGACAACCTCAACCACAAGTAAAGGCGGTGGCATATCGTGCGTGATAACGCATTTGACAGCCCCATCGAGTGCCTCAACAGCTTCTTCCGATAAAACAACGAGATCTGGTTGCCGAGCCGTTGCCCGTGCTCCACTTACAGCAATTTGAGCTCCAATGCTCAAGCGATAGTAAGGGATCCCAAGTTGCAGGAAGGATGCAAACAAAAATGAGGCTATCTGAGTATTTAAGGTACTTTCTGGCGGCATCGCAATCAGTTCCCCATTCACTAGCTCGTAGCGAGTGTCGGTGCCGTCGTCATAGTTCAAATAGTCCTGAAGCGTCATCCGTTTTACTGCAACAGACATGGCTTTATCCTCGAAACTGAGTGCCTGCTTCCTTGGGGTGGATATATTTCTATCATACCCTTGTCGCTCTGCTGCCCCGGCTCATAAACCGTCCAATTGCTGTAACCGCATCCAGCACGTCTGAAACCGTCCGTCCTCGTACCTTATCGCATCAGCCTTTATAAAATGCGATCGCGTTTGCACCTGCACGTGACCAACCAGCGGTTTGCTGACCAGATTGACCCGTTCCCCAAGAATCTGAATAAGACGTTGCCAGTTCTGGAGACGCTGGGTCGGCCCATCATTGACCCTGTAATTGATGAGTTTGGGCGCGATCGCCTCCACCCCAAAAGGATTTAGCTCAGTAATCGATGGCTGTGAACGAGGCTGTCTCCGGCAATTAGTTCACCATTGACCAGTTCAACCTTGGAGCCTAATGACCAAGCGTGATACTAGTTCCCCCCGAGTTTGTGTCGAGTAAAATATAGGGAGAGCGCTCAGGAGTCCAACACGATGGCCAAGCAACGCCGGAAACGTGGAATTGCAGGCGATAAAACGATTTGTTTCCCCCTTGCAGACGACCTGGACTACGCCACTTTGGTGGAAGATCGCGAGGCTTTTCGCCAGTATCTCGACAAGCAGATTGCGGCTCATCGGGAACTGTTCCCCGCAGGGATTGAGGCCGGTTATCGCTTTCACGGATGGGTCGAGTCCTCCCGGCAGCGACAAACTTTGGCATGTCTATCAGGCCACCAGCAAGCGACACTTTGCCCAACGATTGCGACGATTGCTGGAGTGGGTGAACACACGTACCTTGCCCAAGGCCATTGACGGGCGCTTGCGACGGCTGAAAGGCAAGTCTCGGTTCTTCCAACGGGCCTTTGACTTCCCTAACGCTTATCGCACTAGTAATCAAGTGGACCGGCCCATGAACTAGAACTATCTTGACCGCACCTTGTATGCCATGCAAGATTTCCATGGAAAATGGGGCTCCGCC
>JBGTOF010000209.1:0-7540 GCA_041742695.1 Elainellales cyanobacterium
GCTGGAGCAGGTTCAGTCTGTAATTCAGGTTGTAGTTGGGGAAGTTCAGTTGCAGGTTGGGCGAGCACTGTCGGCGAACCAATTACAGCGCCCGCACTAAATACAATAAGGCTAAGGATAATGGGCGATCGCATCAAATTAACTCCCTAATTAGAATCAAGCAAACTTAGAAAATGGTGTAGGCATGTGTAGAAAAAGATAGCAAAAAGCGGCTGCAGTTAACTAAACAAACCTAATGACTAGATGAAAGATTGAAAGTTCCCGATATTCACCCGTTCTCTTCCTAATCATCTGATAGATCAAGTCTGTGACTAGACTACAAAAGCTGATTCGATTTTTCAACCCTAACCGTAGCATGTCTTTTCAGCAAATTAGATTGCTATGAACTAGAGACATTACAGCACAATGCCTTGAATACTATCTTGATTAAGACTTGGGCCACAAAAAAATAGACACTTGCCTAAGGAGTGGCTAAGCTTGACTAGATTCTTTCTAGTTTCGGATCAAGCCAGTTAAATAAATTCCTTGAAATACTTACGCGAAAAGGAGTCCAGGCTTTATCCCAGGCATTACCTCCTCCCATATTTAAGAGTGACTTAAATTCGCCAATGTAGTTTCTACTACAGAAAAATAAGGCCTCTCCTAGAATCAAATCTATGCCTTTAGCTAGACACAAATGTTTAACCAGAAAGTATAGATTTAGCGTAGAAATTGAAAGCTGGCGTATTCCGTTGATCCCAGCCTTCATGCATGTCAAAACAATCAAACAAGTCGCGCAAGATGCCAACACTTTGCCTTGCAAACTTCGTTGTATACCTGAATTATTTCTAGGATTTTATGCTAATTTGTGCTTAGCGAAAAATCATTGCTTGCATCTACAGTGATTCATAAGTGCCCCATTCATTTCCTGCCTAACAGCTACTCAGCAAGCAATTGAAGTGAATCTATCAAGCTGGTGTCACAAATCACGTTATCCATCATAATCAGGGGTCTAAACGCATCGTGAAACTTGCCCTAGTTCATGACTATTTAACACAACGCGGTGGTGCAGAGCGAGTATTTGAGTTGTTGTGCAATCGGTTTCCCGATGCCGACATTTTTACGTCGCTTTACCAACCCGATCGCACCATCGACTTGGGCGATCGCCCCGTCAACACCACCGCATTGCAAAGCGTTCCCGGCGCTACTAAATACTTTCGACTGCTTGCGCCCTTTTACTACCCAGCCTTTCGGGCGCTCGATCTGCAAGACTACGACCTGATCATTAGCAGCACCTCAGCCTTTGCCAAAGCCGTTCGCAAGCGTCCTGATGCACGGCATATCTGCTTCTGTCACAACGTCACCCGGTTTTTGTGGGATACCAAAACCTACCTGCGCGGCTACAGAGAGTATCAAACCCTCTATCCCTTTATTCGCAAGGTGTTTGACCACATGAAGCGCGTCGATGTGGAATACGCCCGAGAGCCTGATCTTTACATCGCCAACTCCACCACCGTCGAAGAGCGCATTCGCCGCATCTACCACCAAGACGCCATCACCATCAATTACCCCATTGACGATCGCCGATTTGTGTTCTCCGATCAAAAAGAAGACTACTTTTTGGTCTCATCGCGGCTGCTCAGCTACAAGCGCATTGACATTGTGGTCGAAGCCTTCAACTGGTTGGGATGGACGCTGTTGATTACCGGTGACGGCCCCGAGCGCAAACGACTCGAAGCCAAAGCTTTGGGAAACATCCGCTTTTTGGGCCATGTGAGTGACGAAGAGCGATCGCTCCTCATGGCAAAAGCGCGAGGCATGATCGTGGCCGCCCTCGAAGACTACGGTCTGGTGCCCATCGAGGCCAACGTCAGCGGCACGCCGGTCATCTCCTATGGCGCAGGTGGGGTGCTCGATACTCAAGTACCTGGACTCACGGGGCTGTTCTTCAACCGCCAGACGCCCGATTCAGTCCAGGCAACCCTACTAGAATTCAACAAGTATCAATGGGACTATCATGCAATCCGTAACCACGCCATTCAGAACTTCACTGAACCCGTGTTTTACCAAGCCATCGATCGCGTGATTGAACAGGTGATGGCAGAGCGGCTTCAAACTGCTGCCCCGAGGTAATCCCGATGTAGCAGCGCGTTGATGCTTAGCGTCTCTCAATGGGTTCAACCCAGCATCATCGCCAGGGTATAACTTACTTATATAACCGTGGATAGCCATGGATCCATCCGACTGTGTGGAACCAGAATGTCGCCTCGTGTGACCCATCCGGTTCCACACACCTCGGTCTCATGCTCATGCGACTTGCGCTACATCGCCATAGTCCACATCCCCATTTCAGCTTCGATTTAGTACAAGCCTAAGCTTTCTTCGACATAAGGCCCATTTAGGGAGGTGACTCGTGACCCCATCCAACTTCACTCCAACCCAAGAGACAGACTTTGGCTATGGCCAACTGCTTGCTGTGTTCTGGCGGAGGCGGTTTTGGTTGGTTGGGCTGTTTAGCCTTGCGGTGTTGGCAGCAATCCCCCTGACGCTGTTGCAATCGCCCACCTACCGCAGTTCCATGCGCCTCTTGGTAGAGCCCAACTATCGCAGCCGCACGCCGCGATCGCTCGACGATGAAAACGTTCGTGTTTCTGATCAAGAGCGCGATGTGGACTACGTGACGCAGCTTAACCTAATGCGTAGCTCTCAGTTTATTCAGCAGGCGGTGAATGCACTGCAAGCAGAATATCCCGAGTTAGAGCTGGCCGATGTTCAAGACAACCTCAGCCTGTCTCAAGTGACTGAAAACCGCACAGAAACCAAGATCTTTGAATTGGTGTATACGGATAGCGATCCCGTCAAGACGCAGCGGGTGATTGAAGAAATTCAGGCGGTCTATCAGGACTACAACCTAGAGCAGCAGGAGCAGCGCCTCACCCGGGGGCTAGAGTTTATCGACCAGCAGCTCAACACCACGCGGCAAAGCTTGCGGCAGTCGCAATCCGATTTGCGCGATTTTCGTCAGGGTCAAAATCTGATCAATCCCCAAGAGCAAGCCACCGCCGTGACGGCAGCGCTCAACCAAACCCTGCAAGAGCGGCAAACCATTCAGGCTCAGTTTGACAATGCTCAGGCCCGGTTTGCGGGCTTGCAGCAGCAAGTGGCGCTGTCGCCCCAAGCGGCACTGGTGGCCTCGCGCCTGAGCCAGTCTGAGCGCTATCAGCAACTGTTGAATGAGTTGCAAACCACGGATTTGGAAATTACGGAACAGCAGTTGTTCTTAACGGATGCGGATCCCAATGTGGCCGTGCTGCAAGAAAAGCGGCAAACCCAGATTAACCTGCTGCGTCAGGAAATGCAGCGGGTGCTCGGGCAAGCTCCGGCAGAGATGAACTTAGAGGGAGACGGCATTTTGCAAGCAGGGCAGCTGAGCCAAACAGATCTGACGCTCGTGGCTGAGATGGCCAGTGTGCAGGTCGAAATCGGTGGACTCGAGGCCGTCTTGACCAGCCTGACCCAGAGCGAGCAACAGCTGCGGCAAGAGCTCAATCGTTTTCCTGAACTGATTGCGACCTACGACAGCCTAGAGCCTGAGGTAGAGATTGAACGCGCCACCCTAGAGCAACTGCTAGAACAGCGGCAGCAGCTTAGCGCAGAACTATCGCGCGGTGGCTTTACGTGGGAAGTGGTGGAGCCGCCCCTGTTGGGCGAAAGGACGGGGCCGAGCATTCGCCAAAATTTGATGCTGGCCGCGGTGGCGGGTCTATTCCTCGGCGGCATTGCTGCGTTTCTGCGGGAGGGCATGGATACGGTCGTGCATACCTCAGATGAGCTGCAAACCCAGTCGCCGCTGCCACTGCTTGGCGTGTTGCCTGCGGTAGAGGTGCCGTTTTCGTCGGCAGCGGGACGCGCTGGGTCACGGGCGATCGCCCTATCCGTGGGGCAAGCGCTAGAGTGGCAGCCCTTCCGAGAATCGCTAGACCTGATCTACAAAACCATTCAGATGGTGAATCCGGCGGTGCCGCATCGGTCGCTAATTGTCACCTCAGCCCTGCCGAGCGAGGGCAAGTCAATGCTGACGCTGGGGCTAGCCCTGAGTGCTGCCCGCATGCAGAAGCGCGTGCTGGTGATTGATACCGATCTCCGGCGTCCCTCGTTGCATCAGCACTGCAATCTGTCTAACCAGAAGGGTCTCTCTACGCTGTTAAACGGCAGCACGCCAGAGCTGCTCCCCACACCGATTCAGTGGCACAACACGGGCATTGATGTGCTCACCGCTGGCCCCGAGCCGCTCGATCCGGTGTCTCTGTTAGGGTCTGACCAGATGAGCCAGCTGATGCAACGCTACACGGCACAGTATGACTTGGTGCTGGTCGATACGCCGCCCATCTTGGGCTTAGCGGATGTGATGCAGGTGGCAAGCCACTGCGATGCGGTGGTGATGGTGGCTCGCCTCGATCGCATTACCCAAACCGAGCTAATGGATGCTGCCGCAATGCTGCGATCGCTCAATGTGCTAGGGCTGGTGGCCAATGGGTCTAAGCAATATCCCCGCACCTATGGGCACTATATGGCAGAGCAAAACGGGCATCGGTCGCTGGCGGGTGCAGGCGCACTGCGCCCCATCGGACGCGATTCGTGATCGTGGAGCCGTTGCTCATACATGGGCTGAGCAACCTGAAATAGAGTCAGTGATGGCAACCACCTTAGTCTTCGGATTGAGTGGTTGCCCTTAGTTATGAGTAGAGGCTTAGGCGGCGTTATTTTGGGTCTTCTGCCAGATTTGCCGGGGCAAGAGGCTATAACAGAGGCATCGGAAAAACGCAGGTGAGAGCACATGGCGCGAGACGAAGCCTACCGGGAAGCAGAACGGCGAATTGAAGCAGCCCGTCAGGGAGGAGCAACAGAACTTGATCTCCAAAACCTAGAACTGACAGATGTACCTGAGTTGATTGGTCAACTTACCAATCTGAAAAAGCTTGTTCTTGGAGGAGACTTTTGGCGAGATGCGAGAAATCGATTAAAGGAACTGCCGGATGCGATCGCCCAACTCACTCAGTTGGAATCGCTTGACCTTTCCTTCAACCAACTGACGGAACTGCCAGAGGCGATCGGCGCACTCACCCAGTTGCGAACCCTTAACCTCTCGGGCAACCAATTGACGGAACTGCCGGATGCGATCGCCGCACTCACCCAGTTGCAATCGCTTAACCTCTACGACAACCAACTGACGGAATTGCCAGAGGCGATCGCCGCGCTCACCCAGTTGAAAACGCTTGACCTTTCCCATAACCAATTGACAGCACTGCCGGATGCGATCGCCCAACTCACTCAGTTGCAATCGCTTAACCTCTACCGCAATCAATTGATGGAACTGCCGGATGCGATCGCCGCGCTCACCCAGTTGCAATCGCTTACCCTCCACGACAACCAACTGACGGAATTGCCAGAGGCGATCGCCGCGCTCACCCAGTTGCGAACCCTTAACCTCTCGGGCAACCAATTGACGGAACTGTCGGATGCGATCGCCGCGCTCACCCAGTTGCAAGAGCTTGGCCTTCATTTTAATGGACTTACGACATTACCAGAATCAGTTGAGAAGCTGAAAAAGTTAACTAAGTTGTCAATTTCCAAAAATAAGTTTACTCATTTTCCAGTAGTAGTCACACGCTTACTCCAACTAAAAGAATTTTACACAAGTGGCAATGATATTGAGCTAATCCCGGATTCGATTGGCAACTTGACACAGTTAGAAAAGCTTCATTTGGGAGGAGCAGCAATATCCTGGAATGTTAAGTATTTCGGCATATTTTATGGAAATAGATTAACGTCAGTCCCTCTCAGTTTTACAAGATTC
This sequence comes from Elainellales cyanobacterium, assembly GCA_041742695.1. Taxonomy (GTDB): domain Bacteria; phylum Cyanobacteriota; class Cyanobacteriia; order Elainellales; family Elainellaceae; genus Kaiparowitsia. Next base: position 5,837 of record JBGTOF010000209.1, read on the forward strand.
ACGCAGATACTTGAACTTTCTCTCGATGGTAATCCTCTTACCCCTGACCTCGCCGCTGCTTATGAACAAGGCATTAAAGCTGTGATGCAGTACCTGGGTGCAAGGTCTGAGGGGGAAGTAGCGCTGAATGAAGCCAAGTTGATTTTGGTGGGTGAGGGTGAGGTTGGCAAGAGTTGCTTATTGGGAGCATTGCGGGGAGACGAATGGCTAGATGGTCGCCCCACAACTCACGGCATTGAAATCAAGCCTGTAATTGTCACCGCTCCTGATAGCGATACAGCAATTACCCTCAACGGCTGGGATTTTGGCGGGCAGCGGGTCTATCGTCCGACCCACCAGCTATTTTTTAGTTCAACTGCGGTCTATCTGGTGGTATGGAAGCCTCGAGAGGGGCCGCAGCAGGGCTTTGTTAAAGAGTGGATTACGCTGATCAAACATCGTGAACCCGATGCCAGAGTGCTAGTGGTGGCTACCCACGGTGGCCCCGGCCAGCGCCAACCCGATATTGATCGCCAAGAATTGATTGACCTGTTTGGCAGCGACACGATCCTCGGTTTCTTCCATATCGACAGCAAACCTGATTCAGAAACCCAATGCTGCACTGGCATTGCTGAGTTGCGGGAGGCTATTGCTAGCGCCGCCGCCACCTTACCTGGCATGGGTCGCAAAGTGCCCACCAAATGGCGACAGATTCGGGAAATACTGGAAACCTCCGGCCAAACCCACATGCCCTATAGAGATGTCATCGCCCTCTGTGAAGAGCACGGTCTAGAGGGCTTTGCCGCCGAACTATTTGTGCGCGTATCTCACACCCTGGGCTATCTCATCCACTACCACTACGATGAAATTCTGAAGGATATCGTCATCCTCAAGCCCGACTGGTTAGCCAAAGCCATCAGCTTTGTATTTGATGATCCAGACATTCGCCGTCGCAATGGATTGGTTGAATTCAACTATCTCAGTCAGTTGTGGAGCTATCCCCCATTCAAGGACGAAACAGGCTACCCCAAGGAACTTCATCCAATATTTTTGAAGCTCATGGAGCGCTTTGACCTATCCTACAAAGTCGTCCTTGATCCAGCTTCTAGGGAGGAAAGCACCACCAGCCTGATTGCCCAACTGGTGCCCGACAACCGCCCAGAGCAATTACCCAATTGGGGCGAAGAACCACAGATTGGAGATCGGCAACAGGTGCAAATCTGTCGCATTGTGGATGATCGTGGCCAGAGTGCCAATGCGGAAGGACTGTTCTATCAACTCATCGTCCGTCTGCACAAATACTCCCTAGGCCGCGCCAACTACGAAAACAGCATCCACTGGCAGAGGGGCTTAATGCTTGACAACGATTACAACGGTCGAGCTTTACTCGAGCACATCGGCACCGATGTCAAAATTACCGTCCAAGCTGCCTACCCTGAACGATTTCTCGCTTACCTTACAGAAGAGGTGAAATGGCTAGTGGAGAGCTTCTGGGAAGGACTGAACTGCAACATCATGGTGCCCTGCATCGCTCCCTGTGGCATGGAAACACCTGGGCACGGTCTCTTTGAAGTGCAGAAGCTGATGGGAGCACGTCACCTTGGCGATGAGTAATTATGCTTAGGCCGTGATTAGTTCCTGTGTGCCAATGAGGTCATTGAGATAGGCACAGCGGTGAGCGAGCACTTGAGGAACCCGGTCTGCCTTCCACTGGGCACCGGTTAG
>JBGTOF010000210.1:0-7538 GCA_041742695.1 Elainellales cyanobacterium
CATGCCGACTCTGCCGATGAAGCCGGGGCGACCCGAGAAAGCGGAGTTCGAGTATATCCGCCATGGCACCCAAAGCTTGATTGCCTCCTTCAACGTGGCCACGGGATGTATCGACCACGCCACGGTCGGTGACACCCGCACCGAAGCCGATTTAGAGGCCCACCTCAGCGCCCTGGTGGCCCAATCACCTAACGCGCCCAAAATTCATCTGGTCATGGACTGTCTCAATACCCATCAGTCTGAAGCCGTCGTGCGCCTGGTGGCAGCCCTTGAGCCTGAACCTATTGAGTTGGGACAAAAGGGCAAATCTGAGATCTTGCAATCCATGGCAACCCGCACGGCGTTTCTGCGTAATCCTGCCCACCGCATGGTCGTGCATTTCACCCCCAAACATTGCTCCTGGCTGAATCAAATTGAAATTTGGTTCAGCATCCTGATGCGCAAGTTGCTACGCCGGGGCAACTTTACCAGCCAAGCTGACCTCAAAGCCAAGATCCTCGACTTTATCAAGTACTTCAACCGCACTATGGCTAAGCCCTTTAAGTGGACTTACACTGGCAAACCCTTGACCTCATAAATACTCGCTTTATTTCTGCTGTCGAGTACTAGTCTCTACGAGGAATAAAATCATGACTACTCTCTACTACTACGGCACCGCAGGCAACGATACCCAAACATTTGGCAACGATAACATCAACGACGTGATGTATGGCTATGGCGGCAACGATACATTCAAAAGTGGCTCTGGCAACGACTACCTCGATGGCTGGACCGGCAACGACTACCTCGATGGTGGTATCGGCAATGACACTCTGCTCGGTTGGACGGGGGACGACTCCCTCTACGGTGACTCCGGCGACGACATACTTTATGGAGAGGACGGCAATGACTACCTCAATGGCGGTAGTGGCTATGATTCTCTCTATGGGGGCTCTGGCAATGACTATTTAGATGGCTGGACCGGCAACGACTACCTCGATGGTGGTATCGGCAACGATACTCTGCTCGGTTGGGATGGTGACGACTCCCTCTACGGGAGCAGCGGAAACGATAAGCTTTACGGAGAATATGGTAACGACTTTCTGGCAGGTGATTCTGGTGATGATACCTTACTCGGTGGTACTGGCAGTGATGTCCTTAGCGGGGGCACTGGCAATGACTATTTGAATGGCTACGGAGGAACTACCTATGAATACGACACCCTAACCGGTGGTGCCGGGGCCGACACCTTTGGTCTGGGCGATAGCTCTGGAGCTTACTACCTAGATAGCGGCTACGCTACTATCACCGATTTCTATTGGGGTGAAGGCGATAAAATACAAGTGAAGGGGCAAGCCAGCGACTATTCCCTCAGCCTTGGGAATTACTCGGGCTCCAGCAATAACGATACAGGAATCCTCTTTAAAGGTGACCTAATTGGCGTCGTGCAAGACACAACTAACGTCATCATTTCCGCAGACTTTACCTTTGTGTAAAGTTGGCCCTCTGTAGAAAATCTGTTGGCAACTGATGTAAATTAGAGCGATGGATAATGATTACATTATCCATCGCTTTTTCTAGGGAAACTATTGCTAGCGGTTATAAACAAGTAAGCTTGAGTTCCATTGAGACTAATCAGCAAAAGACGGCAGAACCTGAAAACTCAGGAATGGCCTAATAAACTATTCCGGCGGAATGATGATACGCCTACAATAGCTGGGGTTAAAGTGGGCACTCTCGACTAAGTGCAATGCGGCCATCGGGTAGTTGAAAAACCCCGTCAGGCTCCTGCAAAACAAGCTCATAATCTTGAGAACTAGAGGAATTTATGGTCTGTGATGGCGTTCTAACTTGACCCGTAGGATAGCGTGATCGTAAGCCTGAATCAGGAGTTTCTGGCAATGCCCCACCCCCCGAAATAACAAATGACCCTGTATTATCGGGGGTTCTTACAATGCAACTACCTGCAACCAGGCTATTAGTGTCGAGAGCCAGGACAGGTAGTTGGATCAGACCGATTTCCAAAAAGCTAATATCTGGGATACCGGTAATAGCCCCGGCCACTGCGCCACTGGCGTTGATATCTACCCGATCATTGTTCAATAGCCCCAATAAAGTTGCTAAATCACTGGTGGGTGGAGCTGGCTGAAAAGGTGGGCTAGTAAACAAAGCTCGAGTGTTAAACGTGATGTTGCCCCCCTGGCCCTGGGGCGCAAAGGCAAGAATATCGCTGTCATCGAAAGCGAAGATAAAATCGGCATTGAGGGTAATGTTGCCGCCGCTGGCGGTTCCCCCAAACAGGCTGGTGCGAATGTCGCTATTGCCTAAAAGCTGAATGGTGCCAGCCGTAACCGCAATATCGCCCCCTGACGAAATCTCCGACTCGGTAACAAGCAATCCAGCTTCCATTAAAAATTGCCTGGTGGCATTAAAATTTAGAGTTCCGGACTGACCATCACTGCTGCTACTTGAGGTAACTCTTGCCATATCACTAATAAATATTGACTCAGCATTTAGTCGAATTAATCCTCCATTTCCTAATGAAGCCGATGTACCTGTTATGGTGCTCGGCAAAAGTCCTTGACTCAAACTACTATAACCTGTCAAATTGATGATATTCTCTACTGCAACCTCAATATTCCCCGCATTTCCACTGCCTCCTGTGGTGGCATCGATTCTGCCACCGTTAGATACTAGTAAATCACCAGAAAAAATTAATATATCACCTCCATTACCAGTTGCCCCTATACTTACCAGGCTAGATAATGCACTAGAAATTTGTCTAATTTTATTAACGCCATCAATTTCCAGGCTATCGCTTGCAGACAGGAAAATGTTGCCTGCGTCACCACTGCCAAGGGTGCTAGCGCTGATTGCACCACCATCTAAAACACTGAGTTCGGTGGTAAAAATATTAATATCGCCACCATTACCGATCCCCAATGATTCAACATTACTATTTATAGCACTTACTAATTGGCCATTCAAGCCGCTACCTTTTACTAATACTGAATCTTCTGCAGCAATGATAACCCTACCCGCATTTCCTTGGCCAAATGTACTAGTTAAAATATTGGCACCATCTAAAACAGACAAGTAGCCTGTTTCAAATCTCAGCGTACCACCATCTCCAATGGCACCTTGAGCAACAATGCTTCCAACAGCGCTCGCTAGGCTTAGTTGCTCGCTGACTCCAGAGAGCAAAATACTATCGCTGGCTTCAATCGTAATATTCCCAGCCCTACCTTGCCCAAACAAGCTAGATGATAGTACAGCCCCATCAAGAGCTGCAAAACTCCGACTCTTGATTTCAACGTTCCCAGCGCTACCCACTGCACCAGGTTCTACATTACTTAAAATTCCACTAAAATATGTGCCGTTAGTCCCCTGAAATAAAACGTCTTCGAACACATTTATGATTATATTTCCGGCTTCCCCTTCACCCAAAACGCCTGAAGAAATCAAAGCTCCATCAGAAACCTCGAGCTGATTTGCATTGATGCGGATTTCTCCACCCCTACCTTGTCCTGATGCTTCTACAATCGTCAGTGCTGCACTAAAAAACTGTCCGGTACTGTCAACGCCCGAAAAAACAACTTGATCTTCAGCATTGAGAGTAATATTGCCTGCCTCACCTTGGCCCAGAAGAGTACTACCTATCTGAGAGCCATTTAAGACAAAGATATCTGACGCATTAATTTCAATATCGCCGCCAGTGCCTTGAGCATTGGGATTAACTAGATTAAAAATAACGCTGAATTCATCAAGCGAAACTGAATCTGCTGCATTTAAGCGAATGGCTCCAGAGCCATTTTCTAGAGCTATAGCGCCTATGCCTAGACCAGCTACTAATGAACTATTGTCAGATAAGCTAATATTGTCGGCAGTGAGGGTGATTTCGCCTTCTCCATTGCCTCCTATTAGCAAAACGGATTGGTTAAACAAATTTATATTTCCATTCTGAGAAATTTTAGAATAATCCAGACTGCCCTCTGGTCGAATATTAACTTCACCAGAATCTTCTATGCTGCCAATTTCTATGCGTCCATTAGATGCCCTTAAAATACTGTTGTTCAGGACAACATTGCCGCCAAGCAGAAAAATGTTTTGACCATTAGGGACTCGAATAAATGCCTGGCTTTCAATAGTATTACTTGGCTGTGAGACTAGCTGATTGAACAGATATGCGGATGGGTCAATTGTCAGAAGTTGGCCAGGGTTATCTGGGGCGATCGCGCTAAAAACGCCCTGATTTTCAAAGCCAATAGCGCTAGCTGTAGTGGCCGTAAAAGATCCTAGCAGATCTAAGCTAGCGGCGGGGCCAAACAGAATACCGTTGGGGTTGACAAAATAAAGATTAGCGGTTCCTTGGGTGAGATTATTCGCGTCTAAGACCCCTAAGGTACCTAAAATTTCTGACGGGTTAAAGCCTGTGACCCGACTAAAAATGTTTGTAATACCGGCTGGGTTATCAAAGTAAGCACTCCGGCCGGCCTGTACACTAAATTCTTCGAAGCTATGGAAGAGGTTAGACCCTCGCTGTGCGCCACCGACAACAAGTTCAACCGGTAGACCAAGAAAATCGGTGATAGCCTGCGATCGCTCCCCAGGCATCAGCGTATCATCTGGAATAATCAGACTTTGGGCAACAGTCGGAGAGTACTCAATGCCTAGAAATAGTGCGCTGCTGGCAAATATCCAGGTGATCCGTAGAGAAAATTTGCAAATCTTTAGCTCTGCCGGATCTAGTATGCTGACCATAGGTGAAATTGCCCAAAAACCTCTCTGTGCAAGGGGTTTAGTGGATTTGAGTAGATTCATAGATAGTGAATTCCTTAGAGCCAAATCATTGAGAAGAATTATTCAGAGTCAGAGCAAAATTCAACTCAGCTATTGCTAGGCTAAGCTGAGTTGAGCAGCTACTCCTCACACTATTAGGAGTAGGTTCTTATCGCTGTCAACAAGCATACCAAACCCATAGCTAGCCAGAATTTAGCCTAGCCTGACTCTGTTGAAGTTGGAAAATTCCTAACTGATGATGCTCAAGAAATAAATTCTGCCGTTAGCCATGATGGTGCTAGACCGATCTGGCAACTACATGTTCGTATTTTGTATCGCTTTTGATTGGTAGCTGTTTTAGGCCAACCCAGAACAGGCTGTTGACTCTATAACGAACTTGGCTGATAGTTTGAGCAGTATAGGGATTAGCGGCAAATCGCGGCAAATCTCTATCATTAAGATTGATTGTCTCGACCCTTTATTTCTCTCGCAATGCATCTATTCCGTTCTGTGTCGGGTGCCTTGATTTTAATGGTGCAGCTTACTAGCTTAGCCAGCGCCCAAACCGAAGATCCTCTACCTAGTCTGCCGTTTCCTGACCCCACCGAGCCGACTCGCCCGAGTCCTGTTGATCCCCCTGTGCCAGTACCACTGCCGCCGGAGGTACCCTTACAGATTCCGGAAACGCCAGAATCAGAGGGACCAGCGGTACCGTCTGAGCTAGAAGAAGAGCGTTTCCCCATCGATCGCATTGATGTCTTGGGCAACACCGTTTTAGACGAGGAAATTGCCGCTTTGGTGGAGCCACTGGAGGGGCAGGAGCTCTCCCTTAGCCAGCTTTTAGATCTGCGCACGGCAATTACAGAGCTCTATATTCGCAATGGCTATCGCACCTCGGGGGCGTTTTTGCCCAGTGGTCAGGATTTGAGCAGTAGAGTTGTACAAGTACAGGTGATCGAGGGCAGCGTTGAAGCGATTCAGGTAAATGGGCTAACTCGCCTAAGGCGAGGCTACGTGCGCGATCGCGTTTCCCTAGCGACTCAGCCACCCCTCGACATTCCCCGGCTTGAAGATGCTCTGCGGCTATTGCAGATTGACCCCCTGCTCGAGCGGGTCGATGCCGAGCTAACGGCGGGCAGCCGACCCGGTCAAAACCTGCTAATTCTAGACTTAGCTGAGGCTGACCCTTTTGCCTTAGCGCTAACCGTAGACAACTCGCGATCGGCGAGCATTGGCTCTCTCCAGGCAGAGGCCCTGGCGCTGCACCGCAACGTGCTCGGCTTTGGTGACTTTGCCAGCGCCAGGTACGGCCATACCCGTGGGTTAAACCTCTATGAGTTACGCTACGGCCTACCCCTGAACGCCTACGATGGTACGCTACAGCTGCGCTACGAAAACGCCAGCAGCCGCATCACCACACCTCAGTTTGTCGATGCAGGCATTCGCAACCGGAGCGAAACCCTCTCACTATCCTTTCGTCAGCCGCTGACCCGCTCGATCGACCAAGAGTGGGCTTTGGGCCTGGCGTTTGACCTGCGCCGCAGCCGCAGCTTTATTCTCACCGACATTCCCTTTTCGTTTTCGATTGGACCTGAAAATGGGGTGGCCAATGTCAGTGCCCTGCGGTTTTCGCAAGAATGGCTGGCGCGAGACATCAGCCGGGTGCTGTCAGCGCGATCGCAGTTTAGCCTCGGCTTAAATATCTTTGATGCCACAGTCAACGACACCGGCACCGACGGCCAGTTTTTCTCCTGGCTGGGCCAGTTTCAGTGGGTCGAGCAGTTCTCGCCAGGGCTGCTGCTGGTATCTCGGCTCAACGCCCAACTCACCCCGGATTCGCTGCTGCCCCTGGAACGATTTAGCGTTGGCGGCGTCGATACCGTGCGGGGCTATGGCCAAAACCAGTTGGTCACCGACAACGCTGTGATCGGCTCGGTCGAGCTGCGCATTCCCCTGTCAGCGATTCCTAACCAGCTCCAGCTGATTCCCTTTATCGATGCTGGTACCGGCTGGAATACTCAAACCGAAAACCCGAATCCCTCTGTACTACTGGGGACGGGCCTGGGGGTACAATGGCAACCCATACCCGATGCCAATTTACGCCTGACCTACGGTATACCCCTTATTGGCGTGCCTAACGGAGGCAGTTCGCTGCAAGAGAATGGCTTCTACTTTTCGTTTACCTATCAGCCATTTTGAGCGCTTTGCAGAAAAGTGTAATGTTGCTGACCGCAAAGTGCGGTTCAATTCTCCTAACGCCACGCTAGAGTCTAGGGCACGGGTGTCTATCCTGAGTGGTTAGGGATGGTTTTTGACCTGGAGACGTGGAGAATTGGGATTGACTGAGCTGTCTAATACATCCTGCCAGTCAGAGCAGCTTTTGCGTTGGTGGCACCAGCATCAGACTCAGTGGCTGACAGATGAGGCCGACGCTATCCGCAATGGCCTTTTGCAAGACCTGTTTGCCATTCGCCGTCAGCTAGAGCTTGTTACTTCCGGAGAAAGCGCTGGCCTGGCCACGGTCGAGCAATTGTATGGTGCTCTAGAGCGGTTGGGCGACCGGCTCAGTTCGCCCTATCTCGAAGAATCATTGCCTCTAGCCCTACAGCATGCTCTAAACGATTGGCCATCTAAGTTAACCTTCAAGGCCGAATTACCTACCCACTGGTCACCGGAGCCGATTGAAACCGTCTCGCTGTTAATCTCGATCATCGATCACCTAGGTCAAACCTTAGCAGCCTTAGCTATGCCGCCCCAAAGCTGTATGGTGCAACTGGAAG
>JBGTOF010000400.1:0-10817 GCA_041742695.1 Elainellales cyanobacterium
GACCAGTAGCTCTTCAAATGCCTTTCGGTTCAAACCCGTTAAAGCCCTCAGCAAGCGGTCTTGTTTCAGCACCCGTCCAATATCCAGCATCTGCCCGACCAATTACTGCTCTCTATTCTCGCCTATTCCCCGACAAGTCTACTATCTCCACAGCTCATCCCTATAGGAGCCTCGTGGTCCTCAATACAAGCTCTGAGGATGTGCCCCAGCCGAGAACCCTGACTGGCGTTAGCCTAAGTTTGGAAGAAGCTCAAGCCCTCAATGTTCTGCACAGCAAGGGGATTGAGGCACCGCACGTCGTGTGGCTCCCCAAGCCCCTCGTAACCGGAACTGACGTTCCGTTATTCTGAACGTATCTAAAATCTGGAGATCTGAGGTTATGTCTGATCGCGCATCGCGTCCGCTGACTCACCTCGACGCCACCGGACAGGCGCAGATGGTGGACGTATCAACTAAAGCTGCAACCGTGCGACAGGCCACAGCGGCGGGGCAAGTTCGCATGCAGGCCGACACGCTAGCCGCCATTCAGGCTGGGAATGCGCCCAAAGGGGATGTAGTGGCGATCGCCCGTCTGGCAGGCATCATGGCGGCCAAGCAAACGGCGACGCTCATCCCTCTATGCCATCCTCTTCCGCTGCAAAAGGTCGAGGTGCAGATTACACCCGACTTGGCCCTGCCAGGCTACTGCATTGAAGCCACGGTCAAAACTAAAGCTGAAACCGGGGTAGAAATGGAAGCGCTGACTGCCGTTTCTGTGGCGGCGCTGACACTCTACGACATGGCCAAAGCGCTAGAAAAATCCATGCAGATCGAGGCGATTCACCTTGTCAGTAAGCAGGGCGGCAAGTCAGGAGATTATGTCGCGCCGCTGCAGGCAACCCCTAAAATGGAGAAGACCCAACTTACTGAGTGACGTTCGCTTATGCCGCCGCGCTGGCCCCGACAACCCGACCGCAATGATCCCGCCTATCGCCGCCTTGATGACCGGATGAACTTTGCAATGCATGTGGCTATTTTTAGCGCTACCAACAGCGGGCTGTGGTTCTTTCACACCCTCAACCCCGAGCGGCTGATGAATGTGAGCATTGTGACAGGCATGTGGCTCGTGGGGATCGTGGCCCATGCGACCTATATTTTTGCGATCGCCCAATATTCTGACCCTAACGCTAAATCATAACGCTAGCCCCAATGAGGTAAACCATGTCTTCTTATACCAACAGTTCTGAAGCGGTCGAGGCACTCGCCGCTGAAATCGGCAAAAACGTGTATCTAGACATTGCCAAGTGGCACCTATACCTACGCGATACCGCCTTGCATACGCGTTTAGCCAATACGTTCTATCCCATGATGGCGAACAGCACCATTGCAGAAGCGGATGTGGCGCAGGCGCTATCGGGCATGACGGTGGATGTAGGCGGCGGCAAACGGGCGATCGCCCTGACCGATTTTCTACCCACCGCATCCATACAAGAACTGCTCCGCACCCTCGAAGACTTTCAGCATGATTTGTAGCTGTGAGTTAGAGAGCCATTCGTGGCGTATTGCTGACTTAGGAGATTTCTAGGAAAGAGGATACCAGCTCTAATCCAGGACTACCGCCGCTGTAGGGTGGGCACTGCTAGTAGCTGTAGGGTGGGCACTGCCCACCTTTAGAAAACTAGTTTCCAGAAGCCGCCTTAATGGTTCTAATCTGCCTCAGGCGCAGCGATCTCTGAGCCTAGCTCGGCTGGGTCAAAGTGGAGAACCGGCAGGCGATCGCCCCGAAACACCTCTTCGCTCGCAATGCTGACAAGCAACAGCGCGCGCGACAGCACCCGTCCGGCCACTACCCCTGCGAGCAGCGGCACCGTTGCAGCACCTACCCACAGCCCTGAATTGTTCATGAATGATTCCGCAAATGATTTTGGTGTTGAGTTTGCCATGGCTACCTGCGAGTGATGAGAGTGCGAACAGACGTCTGACCGTGATCTAACGACGCGACTTAAAATCTACGAGAGGATCGCCTCGGGCAACGTGGAATGAGTTTGATCCCCAATTTTTCAATCATCTCTTCCAAACATTGCCTCTCCCAGAATGGAATCCCAGTTCTCTCTCATAGTTTAGTGAAGTCGAGCGGCTGAGTACCAGGCAGCCCCTCAATCCTCCTAAATTCAAGCGTGCGCAACTCTGTTGCCCCTGTTGGATGGGGTTCTAACCTGGTTCTATGGGTCTTGCAGTTGTTGCCCCATTCTGTTGCCCCATCCTAAAGTCTTGCAGTTGGTTGGTGGTTGAGGCGTGCTCCAGACCTGTCGCATGCTCCGTCTTTGGGCGATCGCAGGTCGTTTTGATTCGGTTAAGGCCCGTTTGTTACAAAACCTAACGACACACTCTGGCTACTCAGGCACATCCATCGAAGCCACGCAGTCATCAATCATGAAGACTAGCTGATGGCTCACTATTGATGGTTCGCTAGCATTGAAGGGCAGTATCTTTTTTGATCTCGGAGTTAAAAGGGGTGTCCTAAAGTAGATCATGAGCGATCGCATCCCTTGCTTCACCCAAACCATAACCTGAATACCATCGTCGTTAAGAGAACCGGTTAAAGAACCCAGAAACAGTGTGGTCTAGAGAGTTGACTGAGGGATGAACCACTAGATGTTGAGGAAAGTTGGTTCTTTTTCTAGAGAGTGTGCTATTCCTGATAGGCAGATCCGCACTTTTCCTCCCTTAAACAGGGTGCTATCGCCCTGTGTTGTCGTTGCAGAATTCACGACTCATGACTCACGAGCATCCTCGCAAACGCGGCACATCGCCCCTCACGCAGTGGTTCCATCAAACGGTGACCCTAGAGCAGGGACGGGTACGGTTTCGACTGCGCGGCAACATTCTCCACATCCTCTGTGAGGGATCTCCCGTTCCCGATTTAACTCAGGTGCTGACGCAGCTGCTGCCCGCGCTAAAACGCACTGATCCCAATACCCTGGTGCCAGTCAACCAGCCGCATATTTATCAGCTCATCGTCTATGGTCGGCGGCCAGGGCAGCAGCGCCCCGACTGGTCGGTTCCTATTGATCTGAGCCAGTTAGAGCGTCATTTAGATCTGCTGCGCCAGTCGCACCAAGGGTTAACCGATTTGGCAGCGGCTCGAGTGCTTGTGTCGCCTGGTGCCGGAACCCGTGGCTCGGGGGATGGCCCGCCGCTTGCGGGGGCTCACTATGCCCCCGTGAAGCCGCCTCGGAATTCTTACGAAAGCGCAGCGGCGATTCAGCTCTCAAATCTGAGTCAGGCCAAGCAGGGCAATACCGATGCGATCGCCCGATACCTAAGCGAAACCCTGAGTGCGCTTGGGGTAGCGGTGCAGGTTAGCGCCAAGGCGATGCCCTACCGTGTCACCACAACGGCAGCGGTCGTAGCTCCCCACGCACCCCAACCCACTCAGGGGCTGCGGCGGCTGTGGATTGTCTGCGATGCCACCTATAGTCCCGACCCGGCGCTGGTATCAGAACCGATTGCCCAGCGGCTGCGAACGCTAGAGCTAGAAGGCTTCCGCGATGCCATTATTTTGATTCAGGTGCGGGGCGAGGCGCAGCCCGACTGGCTGCTGCGGGTAGACTTAACCCCTCCTGGAGAAATGCTGCGAGAGTGGGCGCGTTGGGGCGATGTGCCTGCACTGTCGCGGCTGATGGATCAAGCCTTGCAGCCTGTGGGGGCAACGCTCACCACGGCCACCCTGCACGACGCGACCCTGCACTTGTCTTGCCTGCCCTGGGCTGGGGATGCGGCAGAGACGGCGGCGATCGCACCTGACCAAGCCATTGTGCGAGAAACCCTAGTGCCTCTGTTGGATACGCTTGCGCCTCAGGGCATTCACAGCGCCACGGTGTATGGGCAGGTGCCAGGCCTAGAGGATCCAGGATGGGTGATGTGGTTAGACCTGCCTGCTACAGATCATGAGGAATTGGCAGAAACGCCGTTTGCTCTGGCTCAGCGGGGGGACTGGGGGGCGATTGCCTATCTGCTCAACCGACTGCTTAATCCTGACATTGGTCGCCAGTTGTCCACAGGAGGCATCCGGCTACAGCTGTTGCCCAAGCCCGACGCGATGGCGGCTCACTCTCCAGACACAGCGCCTACCGACATACCCGCCTCGCTTTATCTGCTCCATATCATGGCCGATGCGCCGATCTGCCCGCCGCTCGCGCAGGTGAGTGCTCCAGTGGTGCGGTTTATTCAAGATTTGCGGCTGTCACACCTAAGCGGGGTGCGGCTCTATGGGCGACGTGCGGGGCAAAAACGTCCCCTATGGACCGATGGCATTGATTTTGTCTCGCGCTATCGACGCGGCAGCGACATTACGCCTGAGTTTGCCGCAACCGATGCCTATGTGGGTGACTTGCTGGCTCCCGGTGGCACCCTGGTGCTTCATTCTGAGCTGGCGGCAGGCATTGCTGATTTAGAAATAGAAGAAGAGAAGGCGATCGCCCTCCGGGATTGGGCTGGGTACCTCAGCCAGCGATTGCGAACAGGGCTGGCGCAGAGCCAGCTGTTTGTGCCCGACGAGGTGTTGGCTAATGCGGCGCTAACGCGGCCCGAGGCAGAAGCCGTGAGCGATGGGATCGTGGTAGAGGCGCCTGCCCGACCGTGGCGGCTGGCTCTCATCTGGTCGGTCGTTGGGCTGCTGCTGGCGCTGCAAATCGACTGGGGGCTGGGGCGCGCTGTAACCCAGGCAGAGCAGCAAGATGAGGCTCCAGTGCAGTCAGAGGGGGCGATCGCCCCGGATGCCGCAGAGGCTCCCGCCGAGGACGAGACGTCAGAGGCCGCCCAGTCCACCCCGACATCCACTCCAACGGTCGACGCTGTGCCCCCAGCTCCGTCGCCTCCCAGCCCATCGCCCCAGCCCACGGCATCGCCGCTGGATGAGCTAGGCGATGTGTCGCTCAATCGCTCTCCAGACGACGGAACCGATGTGTTCGATCCTTCTGGCTTTACCGATCAGGGCGCAGGCCCAGCCTCAGCCGAGGCGACAGATGCTTCGCCTCGGCCCATCGATAGCCCTCTGACTCCCAGCACTGCCGTACCCGAAGCTGCACCCGGTGGCACAAGGGCACCCGTTGGTGCCGCCGAGCGCCTGCCGACTCAGGCGCCTGCCGCCTCTGCACCCGCAACCCCAGCCGCCAGTGCCCTCCCCTATACCCAGCAAGATCCACGGCTGCAGCAAATTGCCACCGAAATTCTAGCCAACGAGCCCCCGCTGCCCACCTTTAACACGCGATTGCTGGATGAAAAATACATGCTCTATCGCGAGCGAGTGGAGCAGTATGGCGCCCCGGATGTGCTGATCATGGGCAGCTCCCGCGCGTTGCGGGGGGTTGATCCCATTGCGCTCCGCCAAGAGTTGGCGACCCTGGGCTATACCGATGTGACGGTGTTTAACTACGGCATTAACGGAGCGACGGCTCAAGTGACCGATTTGCTGCTCCGCCAGTTTATCCGCCCTGACGAGCTGCCTAAGATCATCATCTGGGCAGATGGTGCCCGTGCGCTCAACAGTAATTCTGTGGATGTCACCTACAACGGCGTGCAGGTGTCAGAGGGCTATCGGGCGCTCACCGCGCTCAACCAGGCCGCTGGGCAGTCGCCTGAGGTGGCAGCCACCCCACCGTCGGCCACGCCTGGGGGCATTGGCGAGTCGCTGTATGAAAGCTACCAAGCGATTGATCGGCAGTTGAGCGATCGCCTAGGTCAGGTCTCTGCTATTTATGGACAGCGCGATCGCCTGCGATCGTGGGTACAAGCCCTCTTCCGCAACGTTGCCGCCGCTGCGCCCGCCCCGCTAGCAGGCCGATCGGTGCCCCCCTCGGTGCAATCGCTGTCTGAGCAGGGGCGTGACATGATCGACTTTGATGGCTTTTTACCCCTCTCAGTTCGGTTCAACCCTGCGACCTATTATCAAGAGTTTGCGCGGGTAGAAGGGCGCTACGACGGCGACTATACCGACTTCCGCATCGAAGGCATTCAGGCCGATGCCATGGACTCGCTGCTGCAATTTACGGGCGATCGCCAAATTCCCGTCATCTTTGTTAACCTACCCCTTACCGACGAATATCTTGACCCGGTGCGGCTCGCTCACGAACAGCAGTTTCGCCAATACATGCTGCGGCAGGCTCGCGCACACTCCAGCTTCATCTTCCGCGATCTCTCGGAAGGCTGGCTGACTGAATACAACTATTTCTCTGACCCCAGCCATCTTAACCGCTACGGAGCCTACGAAACCTCTCGCCGCATGGCTCAAGACCCCTTAGTCCCGTGGGAAGAATCTGTTCAGCAGCCCTCCAACTAGGCATTCTATGCCCCTGCTCGCTCAATCCATTGCCCTTAGCAAACCCCAACGTTAGGCAGGCAGAGCCTACATGATGGGTTTTGCGGGTTTTGTGGCACTCTAAACAAGACCCGGCTAATCAATGCTAGGCTCCATCCCTCCCGCAGCATCCTTCTCCATGAGCGGAACCGACTCTCCCCACTCGTTCCCAACCCAGCCTGAGGCATTCCCATTGAATTCAGCGTCACCCCAGCTTCAGCGGTCAATTGAGGCAGAGGTTGAGCGCCGTAGTGAGGCGCGGCTCGCCGAACTGCAAGCGGAAAATGCCGCCCTCAAACTGGAACTGGTGCACCGTGAACGGGCGCTGCGAGAATGGCAGCAGGCCGAAGCCACCCTGCAAGAAAATCAGCGGTTCATTCAGCAAATCCTCGAAACCACGCCCAACCTGCTGTTTCTGTATGATTTGCAACTGCATCGCATTGTCTTTTTGAACCGCCAAGTGCAAGACATGCTGGGCTATTCGGCTCATGTTGTTCGTGAAATGGATGACGAAAGTTTGAGGCGATTGATTCACGCCGAAGACATCGCTACGCTAGATGAAAATCTCCAGCATGTCCTATCCCTCACAGAAGGCGAGGCCTGTGAAGCCTCCTATCGCCTCCGCCACGCCCGCGGAGAATGGCGTTGGCTCCGCACTCGCTACACCATCTTTAATCGCACTGAGGCAGGGCAGCCCCACTGCATTTTAGGAACGACCACCGACATTACCACCTATAAACAAGCCGAGGCTGATCTCGAACTTGCCCGCCTCACGGCTGAACGCGAAAACCGTGCTAAGAGCCATTTTCTGGCTACCATGAGCCACGAAATTCGGACGCCGATGAATGCAGTGCTCGGCATGGCCGAAGTGCTGCAAACCACAGATTTATCGCCACAGCAACGAGATTTTGTAGAGACCATTTGCGCCAGCGGTGATACACTGCTGGCCATCATTAACGATGTTTTGGACTTTTCAAAAATTGATGCGGGCCGCTTAGATCTGGCGCAGGTGCCCTTTAGCGTGCGCCATTGTGTTGAGAAAGCGCTGGGGTTGCTGGCGCCCAAAGCCGCTGAGAAAGATTTGGATCTAGCCTACCTCATTGAGTTAGACGTGCCCGATGGGCTAATTGGCGACCCCATGCGGGTGCAGCAAATTCTCATCAATTTGCTAAGCAATGCCATCAAGTTCACCGCTACGGGTCGGGTCTTGCTTAAGGTATCGGCGCGGCTGCTCACTTCAAATCAGGCAACTGGGCTAGCCTCAGCACCTTTGCCGGCCTACACAATTCGCTTCTCGGTACAAGATACGGGTGTGGGAATCCCTTCTGATCGATTGGATCGGCTGTTTCAGCCCTTTTGCCAGGTTGATGCCTCGGTCAGCCGCACCTATGGGGGCACAGGGCTAGGGCTCGTGATTAGCCAGCGGCTCAGTGAGTTAATGGGCGGGCGCATTTGGGTAGAAAGTGAACCTAAGACGGGCTCGACGTTCCACATGTGTATTGTGGCTCAGGCGATTGTCGCCGATGGAGCCGCCGCCCAACCGCTGCGGGTGTCAGGGGCTGCATCCCTAGCGCCGGTAGAGCTGGTCGGCAAGCGATTGCTGCTGTTAGACGACAACTGGGTTCGGCGTACCAATTTGATGCAGCAGGCTCAGTCTTGGGGTATGGTCGTGTGTGCGGTGGCCTCTCGTCACGAGGTAGAAACTTGGATTCAATGCTCGCCCCCGTTTGACGCCGTGGTGGTCAATGACAAAATCGAGGGAGAATCTGGGCTAGAGGTGGTGACCCAACTGCGGAAGCTCGACAAAGCCCACCGGCTGCCCTTGATTTTGCTAGTGCCGCGTAAGTCGCATGAGCTATATGATGTTGCGCCCCCGAGCAATACGCGGTTTTTACCAAAGCCAGTGCGGCTAGCCCAGTTTCAGCAGACGTTAGTGGATGTGTTGTTAAAGCAGGAAGAGCGATCGCCCGACCCGCAGGCGTCCCCGACAGAGCGGTCTGCCCAACAGCCAGTGACCCAGCCGCTCCACATTCTCATCGCAGAAGATAACAAGGTCAACCAAAAGGTGCTGCAACGCCTGCTGGAGCGTTTGGGGTATGCCTCAGATGTGGTGGAAAACGGGACGGCGGTGCTCACAGCGCTGCAGCATTGCTCCTACGATGTGATTTTGATGGATGTGCAAATGCCTGAAATGGACGGGATGACAGCCACCCGCACCATTCGGCAAACCTATCCCCCTGAGCAGTGGCCCTACATCATTGCGGTAACGGCAAACGCGATGCAGGGCGATCAGGAGGAATGCCTGAAGGCGGGCATAGATGCTTATATCAGCAAGCCGATTCGTCTAGAGCTGCTATCCCAGATGCTAAGCCGCTGCACCCCGCGCCGCACGGCTCTGGCGATCGGGGCCTCTGGGCTGAGCTTAGGGGACAGTGCGATCGCTCCCACTCCTCCGAGCGTCGGCGACTTAGGGAGTTCCCCGCCTTATGGACAGACAGGCAGTAACCCTGAGCCCTTGGATGCGTTGGTATTTGAGCGGTTTAGACAAGATTTAGGCAGCAGTGCAAACCGGGTGCTGCAGGAAATGATTCAGTGCTACCTGCAAGAGGCTCCCGACCTAGTGCACTCCATTCAGATCGCTGCGCAAAACCAGGATGCCCACGCGCTATGCCGAGCCACTCACACGCTAAAATCTAGTAGCGCCGTAGTAGGAGCGACCCCTCTAGCCACGCTCTGCCAGTCCGTTGAGCAGTCGTTGATGGCAGCTGATACTGCGACGAACTTTCAGGTGGTGACGCCGCTAGTGGAAGAATACAAACGGGTGGCGATCGCCCTGCAAGCGATGCTTGTGACCCTCCACACTCAGAGCTAGCCCGCCTCTTCCCATCCGGTCCCGATTCTCTAAATCTTTGCCCACATAATGTCAGTACAGGCTTGAGCTTATCCCAAACTCAGCTTACAGATCGTACCTTGTTAGCGAAGTCGAAGCCAGCCTCCCCTCACAAGGCATCCAGCAGTTGCCGCCATTCGCGCACAGCAAAGGGTGGCACCAGCAACTCTCTATCCCCATACTGAAGCGGCAGCAGCAGCGTCAGCGAGGCATTAGAGGGCACCGTTGCCGCCACGGATTGCATCACCCATTGCAGATCATATTCACCGATTGTATCGGCTAGTTCTGGTTCTAGGCGCGTTTGGGGAAACACATCATCGGCCTCGAGTGTGTCGCCCCCGGGCAAAGCCACCGTCAAGGACTGCGGGTGCGCTAGCGCGTCGCCACCCGGAAAGCCCACCAGCCGCAGGTGCAGCGCTTCTACCTGACCATGTCTTACCCACTTAAACAGCACCAATTGCCAGGCTTGATTTTGGCTGTCGCGCAAGGTTTGCAGCGATCGCACCATCATGCGATCGGCCCCGTCGGGATAGTGATGGATTAACGCTTGGGCCGCAGGGACAGGCGTGCTCACCATAATCCCTAGCAGCATCCCAACCAGCAGCAACAGCTTGGAACCAGCGGAAATCGCATGGTGAGCGATCGCCCCCAGCATGTTTATGGCCCACCGTCCAGTCTGATAACTCATGCTAAAGACCCGTGGAACCTGAGACCCGCGCTGCCGCATGAGCGATTTGCGTAACTCCATACGGCCTAGAGCACTTCAGCCCGCAGACGCGCCAGCGGCAACAATAAAAACTTACGCGGGGTAGACACATAGGCCCGCTTGCTAAACACATCATACTGATTACGTTCAATGGCGTTCAGAATCTGACGGTACAGCATCAGCGCTGCCCAGACGGGGAACCGGGCATCACGGTGCAGATAGCCGATTCCCTGCTCTGCCTCGGCAAAATAGTGCCGCGCTCGCTGAATTTGAAACGCCATGAGCGATCGCCAACGCTCATCCACCACACCCTTAAATAAGTCTTCTTCGGTATAGTCAAAGGCCGCTAAATCTTCTAAGGGTAGGTAGATGCGCCCACGTTGGGCATCTTCCCCCACATCTCGCAAAATATTCGTCAGCTGATTGGCAATGCCCAGCGTAATCGCCTCCGACTGGGGATTGTAGGGTTGATCCCGCCAGGGTGCATTCCGCAGATTGTGCTCAACCCCCATCACCGCAGACGACATCAGCCCGACAGTGCCCGCGACTCGATAACAGTAAAGGTTGAGTTCATCAAACGTTTGGTAGCGATCGCGATACAGATCCATTCGCTGCCCTTCGATCATGTCCCGAAACGGCTGAATATCGATGGGAAAGCGTTCCAGCGTATCCACCAACGCTACATCCACCTCATCAACGGGATGCCCTGCAAAAATAGCCTCTAGGTTCTGCTCCCAAGCGTCGAGCGTTGACTCAGTCGTGAACTGCGCTTGGGGCCCATCCACCAGCTCATCCGTACGACGACACCACACATAAATCGCCCAGATTGCGCGTCGCTTCTGCTCAGACATCAGCAACGTGCCTAAGTAAAAGGTCTTGGCATA
>JBGTOF010000430.1:0-15489 GCA_041742695.1 Elainellales cyanobacterium
GTCCTTAAGCAAGATGGAATGTGTGGTGGATTTCAGCTCGCGCCGTCTGTCGTAGAAGAAATTGTGCAGTTTGCCAAGTCTACTCCATGCTATGGCGATCGCCGCAAACAACTCGGCTTTTACTATGATGATCGGGAAAAAGCCGAGCAACTCGCGAACCGAGCCTTTGCCATTGGGCACTTTTGGAATGTTCCAGTCATGTGTTCTACGGTCGATCGCATTCGTCAAGATCCAGCCTTACTGGCGATCGCCGCTCATTACCTCCAAGGCACCCCAGTTCACCAAGGCAGCCAAATGTGGTGGACCTTTGCCAAACCTAACACCGAGTCTCCTCTTAAATCCAAAGGAGATGCGGGTCAAGAATTCCACTACGATTTGGACGATTCCTACTCCATTAAATTCTTCTTCTTCTTAACGGATGTAGATGCCAACTCGGGAGCCCATGTATACGTGCAGGGCAGCCATCGATGGAAGCAACTGCGGCATCAGTGGAAGCGGGAAGGCATCCCTGATAGTGAATTGATGCGCGCCTATGGGGATGACGCCCTCATTACAGTCGAGGGCAAAGCCGGAGTGGGCTTTGTAGAAGACACGGCTTGCTTCCACCGAGGCATTCCCTCTCGCAGTCGCGATCGCCTGCTACTCACCGTGCAGTATGCACTGCGCGACTATAAAATGCAGAGCTCAATCGTGCAACCAGAGAGCCTATCGCTAGTGCCCGGGTATAGGCCAGAAGTCCGTCTGCTTAGCCTGCAACGGTAGCATTCAAGCCTTGTGGCTTCTCAGTGGCATACAGGGTTTGCCGCAGACAGGCGTTTAGAAAAGTAGGTACTGCACCAACTCAGTGTAGTAACGCGCACAGTTCGAGAGACTATGGGGGTGTGCAGCCCACGTCAGCGCAGGTTTTACACCACCACAGTCTCCTAACCTACTGAAATATTGCAATAGGGCGATTGAAGCGCCGACCAGAGTTTATGTTTCTATGAAACATTCGCACGACAGCCGTAGAGCAGACATAAATAATTAGCTGGCGTTGCTGAATGTAGATTCAAAGGGGGGATTTAGTTATCATCAACGCGGTCGTCATACACTGCACTGGGCCGACGCCCCGGAATCGGCCAATCGGGATTTTCGCCTCCAATCACTAGCTGCTCAATCGCTACAAAATCTTTGCTGAACTGCTGGAAGCTATTAATCAATACGTCTAGGGCGATCGCATCACTTGTGCCGAGATCAAACCAGCAGCGCGCCCACACCCCGTTGTACTCTACCTCGCTCATGTTGTGCATCAGCGCCATCATGCTGCCTTCTGCCGCATCTTGCCCATAGTCCATATAGCTGATGTCAAGGCCATAGTCCTGCACCTGAAGATTTTCAGCATTGAAGCCACCCAGCTTGCCTAGGAAAAACCAGGAATTAAAAATTTCTTCGATATACTGCTGCTCCATCAGCGACGGTTGCGTGTTGAATGATAGCCATATCCAAAGGTCAAAAAAGTCGCATTCGCGAAACTCGATTTGCATAGAGGTCTATTGTCTACTCCTATAAAATTGGGAACGTCAGTTCGGGTGAAGAGGGTTTTGGGGCACAGCACAGCACATCAAGGGTTCTAGCTTATCCCGAACTCAGGGTGGGTTAATAATTCGGAGCCTCTAGGATGCCGACGGAAGAGAGGTTGTCGTCGCAGTCCCCACCACTTCTTGAATTGAGGTGTAGCCATGGGCTGCCACCTTTTCCGCCAAGCCATCTAGCAAGCGCCGCACCATCCAAGGCCCTTCATAAACCCATCCTGTATAAATCTGCACCAAGCTGGCTCCAGCGGTAATCTTCTCCCACGCATCATCGGCAGTAAAAATCCCGCCTACGCCAATAATGGGTAGCCTTCCGCCTGTGGTTTCATAGATAAAGCGAATCACGTCTGTCGAACGCTGCCGTAGAGGCCGCCCGCTGATGCCGCCAGCTTCGTCTGTAATGGGATTGCCTGTTACCTCTAGCGTGCGAGTGGTGAGATGGTCGCGACGAATGGTAGTGTTGGTCGCAATGATACCTGCCAGGTTATGGCGCAGCGCCAACGTCAGAATGCTGGCGATCGCCTCCCACTCTAAATCCGGCGCAATTTTCACCAGCAGAGGCTTTTTCTCAGTGTTTTCTGCCTGCAGCGCTGCCAAAATCTGCTCCAGTTGATCTGCATCTTGGAGCGATCGCAGCCCTGGCGTATTGGGTGACGACACATTCACCACAAAATAGTCTCCCCAGTCTTTTAATAAGCGAAAACTAGCGCGATAGTCCTCTGCTGCTTGCTCTAGCGGTGTCTGCTTTGACTTACCCAGATTGATCCCCAGCGGAAATGCCCCGTCAGGGAAGCCTGCAATCCGTGCCGGATGCACCGCCCCTGTGAGGCGTTCCTCATGACGCTGTAACCGCGCTGCAACGGCAGATGCTCCAGCACTATTAAAGCCCATCCGATTGAGGACAGCTGCATCCTGAGGCAAGCGAAACAAGCGCGGCTTGGGGTTTCCGGTTTGGGCTTGGTGCGTTACGGTGCCCACCTCAGCAAAACCAAACCCCAAGCAGGCCCAGGTTTGTGCGACCTCACCATCCTTATCAAACCCAGCCGCTAGGCCAATAGGATTGGCAAATCGTAGCCCCCAGAGCGACTGTTCTAAGCTGGGATAGTAGGCACTAAAGCGACCTGCCAGCTGCTGATAAAGCCAGCGATTTGGGCTTTCCTGTAGGCCCGTCAGCGTATGAATCAGATGAAAATGCAGCGTCTCTGGATCAACCTTAAAGACTGAAAACAACAGCGGGCGCACGCCAGCTTGGTAAATATCTTGAGGAGGAGTCACAGGTTTTGCCAACTATCTCAACTAAACGGCACTAACTGGGCATTCTAGAGCGAAACTCAGTCATTGGCAGGGATGCTCAACATCCCATAGCGATCGCCATAACAGTCAAGCCCGGCCAAGCCAGGACATGTCGCGTAGCATGCGGCATTTATCTCCCATTGGGCTTTACTTGCAGAGCGATCGCTATAGTTCATACTAAAGCCATCTGCTGCGGTCAGGGTGCAAGGTGCAGAGTTCAGCATGTGGGTTCGAGGTTACCTAGTCTCTAGTACGTTTCGGTATAAGACAATCCCAGCGACTGGTGAGAGATAAGGCGGGTGCAGCCTGCTTTACCTCTCACCAGTTCTTTAACGTAGCTCCATCGTGGGTGAGTTGCTGGCGTAAACGTCCCATCCTTGGGATTGAGAAACGCCGCATCGGGCAAGTGCAGGCTCATAAGTAGATTTACCCCATAGGACTGCTGCGTTATCTCACGCGCTCTGATGTATCGTTTAGGCTAAATCCTAATGGGTCGGAGTCACCACTCCTGGGGTATGGCGATCGCCTTTCTTCCATCGTTTCAGAGCAACCGTCAGAGCAGGCGTCCTCAAAAAGCAATTGGGGAAAGCTCGCGCTTCGCGAGCGCTGCACCGCACCCTGGGATCTGAGCCAACCACGGGTAACCAGCAAAACGAGTCGCCCGACGAAATTGATTCATAACTCAGCAGTCATCTACGGCAACTCAGTCCTACGGCCAACTAGTCCCAGAGGCCAGGCACCAGGGAAATCAAGAGCAACGGGTCATGGGTTCTCCTAAAAAGCCAACAAACTACGAACAGCAACTAGCGGCCCTGCGCCAGACTCTTCAGACCTTGCAAGAAGCAGGGAACGAAGACGGCTTGATTGCGGCAATCTTGACATACCTAAAAACCGAGTTTGACTATGCCTTGCTGTGGATTGGAGCCTATGATCGGGTGCGGCATCGGCTAGTGGGCAAAGGCGGCGTCACCCCTGCTGGCGATATGCCGGTGTTACGGCAGCAGATGGCGTTGAATCCTGGCGATTTGATGGAGCAGGTGGTGATTCAGCAGCGCCCTGTGGGCGTGCCTGACTTGCGGGAAGAAACCCGCGCTGGAGAATGGCGACGGGTCGCACAAAAACTGGCAATTCAGGGTACGGTCATCTTCCCTATTCGGCACCGCGATTGCTGCTTGGGGGTGATTGTGCTGGGGTCGTCGCTGTGGGGCGTCTCACCCCATGCTGAAGAAAAGGCGCGGCTGTCGATCGTGTTGGGGGCGCTGGCGGCGTCGCTCTATCTAGTAGAAGAAGAGCGCAAGCGGCAGCAAACCAAACGCCCTGAAGAGCCGCTGCTCGCACTGTTGAATAAGCTGCGATCGCTCCCCAATTTGCAAACACGGCTAGAAACCGTCGTGGATGAAACCAACCGCTTCATCGCGCCCGACCGTACCAACGTCTACTGGTTTGAAGCTGAGCGTCGCTACTTTTGGCGTCGGGTTGGCAATCGTGAAGGCAGCTATGGCAATACAGCCGCAGGGTTTACGGCACAAGAAGTCAACAGCTTTTATCAATCGCTAGCGGCGGATCAGCTCGTCTCAATTGGAGAAGCCCACAGCTCGCTCAAAACGGAGATGACCGGGCGACTGATGCAGCAAATTAAGGCGCGATCGCTCCTAGCTGCCCCCATTTTGCTGCATAACGAGCTCTACGGGTTTTTAGCCGTCGAAGGCAACGAACCACGGATTTGGTCAGAGGAGGAAAAGCGCTACATTCGCGGTGCAGCCCAGCTAATTGCGCTCACGGCCCCGCTAGAAGGCATGGAAGAAACCATTCAGCAAGTCAAGCAAGATCAAGCCCTCACCTCAGACTTGACCCGCGCCATTTTTAGTGATGAGGATTGGAAACTTACCATTCGCAACGCAGCAGCAACCGTCTGCCAACGGCTGCGCGCCGACTGGTTTTTGGTGCTGCTCTATGATTCTGAGCAAGAGCAGTTCAACCTTTGCTTTCAGCAGCAGCCTGCGGGTCGTCGTCCCATTCAGCACCCCCTCAACGGCCTAAACCAGGTCGATTGGCAAATGCTAGAACGCAGCCCTAGCCCTATTGCCATCGAAAATTTAGAGGAAGACCTGAAGCTGATGGCGTGGCGAGATGTGCTGCTGGGGACAGGGATGCGATCGCTCCTAGTCTGCAGCAGCACGGTAGAGCGCCCATTAGAAGGAGTCGTGGTCGTGGGGCACAACACTGCCCGCACCTGGAACCGCACTGAACGCGAGGTGCTGCGGGTTGTGAGCCAACAGATTGGCGTAATTTTGCACCAGTGGCAGTTGCAGCAGCAGTCGGCGCAGCAACAAAGCCTGAATCAAACGATTCAGTGGGGGCTGACCACCATGCAGCACACCCAAGATTTAGATGCGTTGGAACGTGCCGCGATGCAGCAGCTATCTCAAATGCTGAATGTACCTATGGCGGCATTGCTAACCTGGCAGCCCGGACGCAAAAGTGCTAAAGTTTCTGCCGCCCATGTCAACAACGTCAAATTTTCGCTGAACCAAGATATCTCCATATCGCTGCAAACCGATTTACTGCTGCAGTGGGTGTTGCAATCTGAAGGGCTACTGTCTATTAGCATTGACGACATTGATGCCGAAACGCGGCAATGGCTAAACGGAGCCGACATTGGGCAGCTGTTGGTGATGGCGCTCCGCACGTCGCCCGAGCATGAACCGTATGGAATTGCGATCGCCGCCGATCGATTAGATCGCTATTGGTCAGAGCGCCAGCTCAACACCATGACCAGCCTGATGGGACAGCTGGCTTGGTCTCGTCGCCATTTGCTGCTAACCCAATCGCTCACCGAGCGCAAGGCTCAACTTGAGCAGTTGAATTGGTATAAGCATCGCCGGTTAGAGGAGATGTATCGCATCTTGGGTATTGGGGTAAAACGGTTGAATGACATGGGAGCCCAACCCGACGCAATGGTCAGTATGCGCCAACAGCAGGTGCTTCGCCACCTGGGCAGCTTGCTGGGCAGCATGAGCCCCATGCTCAAAAACGAACAGTGGCAGTTCCATAGTGACTATGAAACGGTGGCGCTGCCCAGCTTACTCAAGCGATCGCTCGAACGGGTCGAAAGCTTAATCAAACAGCGGCAGCTGTGGTCGCAGGTTCACAATGATGACACGGTCAACATCGGGGGAGACATTTCCAAGATTGAGCTGGTGCTGTGCGAATTGCTCACACTAGCCTGCCTGCGATCGCCCTCTGGCGGTCGCCTAGACATTTGGTGCCGCGCGCTCGACGCCCGCTGGCTAGAACTTTCCATCACCGACCACGGCATCATTGAGCCACGGCTGCTAGAAGAACTGCATATGGGGCGATCGCCCGATTTATTGGCTCCATCCATTCTCAGCAACCCACCTGGCTTGCATTTGGCGGTGTGCCAAGCGATCATGCAGCAGCTCGGCAGTGAGTTTACGCTTTATCGCCTCGAAGATGGGCGCATCCTCAGCCGCCTAGTGCTCCCCATTGCAGCCCAAGCTCCCCCATTGCGGCCTCAATCCTAAGGAGGTCGGCAAATTCCTAAAAAACTTTCTAATAAAATAGGCATGAGTCCTCACGTAGCTATCGTCTCGTGAGAATTCATGCCTGGGTTATGAAGCGCTAGCGCTGTTGATGCTTGAGCGCATTGGCTTCAACGCACTGGGCCCAACGTTTGCTCCATCTTGAACTGAACGCGCGGCTTAGAGCCGTTCACAGTCCCTCAAAAGACCGAACTTAGCTGATCCCAGCGCGAGGTGCTTAGTAAAGCGCTTCTTCCTGGTGAGTCATGATCGTGCAATCCGACGTGGGATAGGCGACGCAGGTCAGCACATATCCAGCTTCGATTTGGTCATCATCTAAGAATGACTGGTCAGATTGGTCAACCGTACCCGACTGCATCTTGCCAGCGCAGGTAGAGCACGCGCCAGCCCGACAGGAATAGGGGAGATCTACGCCTTGTTCTTCTGCAGCGTCCAGAATATATACATCTTCTGCGACCTCAATGGTCGTGTTCAAGCCTTCGCTCTCGCTGATTAATGTGACCTTGTAGCTTGCCATGCAGCTTTCCTCTCAAGTTTAGAAACGGTAGTGGGAGTGCACACCCAATCATCAAATATTAAATTGCGTTACCGGCACTTCCACACTCTGATACTACGAGAAATCCTTTCGCCTGTGATCTATTCTAGGTGGATGTTGTGAACGGGATTCGTAATCAAACAGGTCGGTTTAATCCGAAATTACTTATGGTTGAAGCAACAATTGAGCGGAGCGATCGCCCTTAATCAGGCCATAATGCCTGCACATTTGCTCTTCCACGTTATTCCCCTAAGACCTATGTGTTTGAGATGTTACAGCGATCGCTCAGATTGATATTGAGACTGTAGATTGTAAGGATTGCTACAGCTTTTTGTGGAATTCAAGATAAAGCAATACTGATTAGAAATGAGTGAATAGGGCAATAATCTTGATGAAACTCTGCAACGTTGAAAAGACCCACCTCAAACAATAGAAATTAGTCTTTTTTAGTCTTTTTAATCAATACAATAGGAAGGAGTTATTAATGACACGGATGTGATTTAATTTACGGGCGATCGCACTCGCGAGGGTTTCTATATTGCATCCTGGTTCCCTTACTGCGGAAGCACCGCTACAGCAAGGGGCAAGCGTGGCTACGCGCGTCGTATATGAGCAATCGCACGCTAAACGGGTACGGTTATCTAGGCAGAGTATGCAGCAGATTGGAGTTGGAATTGTAGGCACGGGCTATGCCGCTAAGGCACGAGTCGAAGCACTAGCGGCCGATGAACGCGCCCAAGTGGTGGCGGTAGCCGGGCGCAATCCTGACCACGTCCGTGAACTTAGCGATCCCCATGGAGCACTTGCGCTCTCAGACTGGAAAGAGTTGGTGCAGCAGTCGGCCGTTGACTTGGTCATCATAGCCACCTTCAATCGGGATCATGGGGCGATCGCCCAGGCCGCGCTTCAAGCCGACAAGCATGTGATGGTGGAATATCCCCTGGCTCTAGATCTGGCGATGGCAGAGCAGTTAGTGGCCCTAGCGCAACGGCAGCAGCGGATGCTGCATGTAGAGCATATCGAACTCCTGAGTGGCATTCATCGAGCGATCGCCCAAGCCTTGCCCGCCATTGGCACGCCGCTCTATGTGCGTCATTGCACGCTCAATCCCCAACGCCCTGCCCCTAGCAAGTGGACCTATCGACTAGATGAATTTGGCTTCCCGCTGGTGGGGGCACTCTCTCGCATTCATCGGTTAACCAACCTATTTGGTCGAGTGGCGACAGTTAGCTGCCAAACGCAATATTGGCAACATCCTACCGATGCCAGCACTTTTACCACCTGTCTATGCAGCGCCCAACTGCGGTTTGTCAGCGGCGTGATAGCGGATGTGGTGTATGGAAAAGGAGAGTCGCTGTGGCAGCCCGAACGCAGCTTCAGCGTGCAGGGGCAGTTGGGGTCTGTTGCAGTGGAGGGCGATCGCGGCGAACTGATTGTAGGAGAAAATCGGCAATCCCTTGACCTTGGCAGTCGCAAAGGCCTTTTTGCCCAAGACACCGCCGCAGTGCTAGATCACCTGACCCTAGGCCACCGCTTATATGTAGACGTGCATGACAGCCTCTATGCGCTAGCAGTCGCAGAAGCAGCCCGTCGCTCAGCAGACTCAGGCAGCACGGTGGCCCTGTCAAATTAGCGACCTAGCGACCTAGCAGATTGGGAATGCCCTCACAGCCACCGGGAACAGTACCCCGAGTTTTTGAGCCGCCCCAGGCACAACAATAGTAGCGCTGCTCATCTGAAAAGCGCTGCACGTCACTAAAGTCAGCATTCTCAATGACTGCTCCTGTTTGCTCCCCGGTCGCATAGTTAGGAGGCAACGCCCGACTGCGCGGTGTTGCAGTTTGCGCAGAGCCATAGAAAAAGCGCACCCCAAACATATCTGAGCCAGACAAAATAGCATCGACCAGAATCGTGCGCGATAGATTGACTTTGACTAAGTCGCAGCGGTGCAAATTAGCGCGGATTAGGTTGGCATTACTCAGATCTGTCCATCGCAGGTCAGTGGCTGATAGATCCGCGCCTGCCATCATCACGCCCAAATCCACTACGCGTACGCCGTTGTATCGGTCTTCTTCATAGCCCCCTACGCCATTAAGGATGGCACGCCCCAAAATGCGATCGCGCTTCAGCGGACTGAGTAACTTTGACCGCGACAGAAATCGCAAAACCTTGGCTTTGCCCGTGCCATCGATACTGCTGAGAATCGCCGCTGTTCGTCCTTCGGCGATCGCCCGTTCTTGAGGCCAGTCTTCCAGTAGCCCTTCCGCATCAAGTACCAGTTCTGAAATCCCCTGAAAGTAAGAATCAATCGTTTGCTGCTGGGTGATAAGGTTTTGCTGAATCGTCAAATCTCGCGAGATAACGTATTGCCGCCACGCGACATATACCGCCAGCACCGCAATCAAAATTTGCCCTAGCGCTCCGACCACTTCGCCCGTAGCGCCCACTGCATCCCAATTAAGCGAGCCATACCACCCAATAAAACGCTGCCACAAACCGCTGTAGCGCAGCAGCAACGGCAGGCTAATGACACTTCCTACCAGGGCTACCAGATTTGCCCGCTGCCGGGGCGACAGCACCTCTGCCAATACAGGCCCTAGGCTCAGCCAGAACACCCGCGCTGCCAGCAGCAACACCGCCATTCCAGACAAAATCACCATCCACGGTACGACCAGCAGCGCACCTGTAATCGTGATGGCGATCGCCAGCAATAGCAACAATACCACCAGCGGTGCAGTCGCGTTTTCAGAGTCTGAGTTCTGTGTCGAATTGCGATTGGGACGCTCAGGCATGAATCCCAACCCTTCTACGTCGCTTTCAGGGGCAAAGCGTTCAGCACTTGCATTGTGAAAACTTTCATTTTGGTTGGGAGGAATGCCGGGGGAAGCTGGCACTGCTGATCGCGTTACGTTGCCCGACAGTGGCAGCGAAGAATCGGGGCGTAATGTCATAACAAAAATTACCAGATGCAAGAAAAGCCAGTGCAGAAGAAGATAGCGGAGAACGATTCATGCCGCACAAGGCTAATGCCTCTATCGCCGCTGCACTATCCCTTATTCTGCCTGCAAAACAAGAATTCCGACAGCGTTTCCCAACTGGTTGCATTCGAAGCTAGTTTATGTGGGCGAGCCTCGCGCTGAACTTGCCCCTGCTGGACTGCTAACTGTAGCGTATGTAGAGCATCGGCATCAGAAGGGTTGACCTGTTTCACCGCCAGCAGTTGGCGAATTAGGCCTTCCGATTCAACGCTGAGGCATCCGGTCTGGAGTGCAGATTCTACTAATCGCTTAATCATGGGCTATGTCCTGGACTTTGGGGCTAGGCAGGGTGGTGCGGTAAGTCGTTGGAGGCGGGGTTAGAAACGAAGCTCAAGAGACAACGTGACCACGTTCTATCAAGGCTACAAAACTAATCACTGACAGTGATAGTGCTCGTTTTGACAATCTGCGTCAATCATCGAAAGCAGCCAATCTCTCTAAAGTGACCCTTTACCCCACCGTTTCAAGTCACTACTTGATGGCTATCTTAGCGATCGCTCTCTTGGACAGATCTAGGGGGCTCAACCCCTGATTGCGCTTGAGATCTCGATGGTTTAGATCATGGCTGGTGAGTATGCTTAACTATGCCGGGGAATGGATAAATTCCCATTGATCTCACACCCCCCAACGCCGTGACTCTAAACAAGAGCGGCTGTGAGACAGATCACTGACAAGAATCACGGGTTCAACGGTGCCGACTGGAATTAACGAACCTTGGCTTAGGTTAGAACGACTTTGAGGCGCTGGGCGGTGCCCTAAAACCCTGATGGGTCATGCGCAACGGGTACGACATATTAAGGAATTGAGCTTATCCTGAGCTCAGATTAATTAGGATCTAGATAATGTTGGGTGTGCCCTGATTGCGTTAGTTCTGGGCGTATTGGCAAATTTCCCGTCCATATTAGAGTTTCTGAGATAATATTTTTGGGAAAAACAGGTGTTTCTTGGGGCGATCGCCCGAATTGGATCTAGGTTTTGAAGCGTTCGTGAGAACGGCAGCGGCAGGCAATATGAAGCACTGAATTGGGATACCCCAGTGGTCGAGGAGAGAGGAGTCATAATGAATGGAGAGCAGATGATCCAGCCAGCCGCGCTACAGCTAGCACGAACCGGAGATTTTCGGGCGATCGCCTACTGGTTGAATTTATCCCTAGTGCCCCAGGGCGTGTTTGCCCGCGTCGCTGCGGATCGACCCGGGGTATTGCTAGTTCTGCTAGAGTTTTTTCGACTGCCTCGGCGCGATCGCCTCAACCAAGTGGTGTGTCAGCGACTGTTGCGGCTCAACTCTCGCCTGATCGACGGCGTTCGCATCATCACCCGCTTTGCCGATAGCAACGATATTCAATGGGATACCTCGATTCGACTGCGATCGCCCCGCAAAGCTGCACCCCAACCCCGCCTCCACCGCCCATCGGCCCCTGCCCTCACGCCTCGCGTCTCTCGGTCGCACCGTAACCGCAGAGCAACGCCCGCCTCCGCCCCACGTCCCTTAGTCCCAACCACGGCCCTGCCGCCGCATCGTCGAACCCGACGATCGGCACCGATACCCCTCACTGCTGCGCCCCGTACTACTGCGTCTCTAACTGCTGCAACAGTGCCGCTATCGTCTCAGCGGCGACGTCCCCCTACGGCCCGTCCGTCGGCGTCTCGGCGCAAACTGCGACGGCGGCGCGCTGCAGTGGTGACACCTGCCCTTGCGCGGTGGTCGCGGCAAGTTCTGCTGCAATCAACCCGCTATGCATTTGCCGCCGCAGATAGTCTAGAGCTGCAAATGAAGCGGGCGATCGCCCAGTCCACTCGCTATGCCTTTATCGCAGCCGATACGCTAGAGGAGCAAGCGCGGGCGATCGCCCAATCAGCGCAGCAGCTTCCCCCGGCACAGGTCAAGATGCTAGCCACCACAGCCGCTGCTGTGTTTCTGTTGGGGATTGGGGCAGAGATGATTCGCCCTCAATTGATGCCGCCTCAGTCTGGGCGCACTGCCAGAGTACAGCCCGCACCCCCCAATGCAACGGCGAATCGCTCGGCTGATGCACCCATCACCCTCACCTTTAGCGGCAATCCGCTATTAAATCCCTCGCAGTTGCCGCCTTTAATATCCCCACCCTCATTCGCAGAACCATCAGCAGGCTCTTTTACTAGCTCCAGCGAATCTAGCCCCGCCACGGCCTCATCAGTACCGGGCGCGGCTCCCATTGAATCAATGCAGACGCCCGATGTCTATGTGTCAAACCTCGATCAACCTCTCGATGTGTACTCCAGCACCGAGGGAATTGCGGCGATCGCCACGATTCAGGCCATGCAAGATGCCGGAGTTGGCATCGTTAACGTATCTAATGCATCCTTCATGAAAGACGGTGAAGGTGACTTGCTCAAAACCATCGACAGTCTTAAAGAAGTGGGCATTCGCCCCATCGGAGCCGGACGCAACCAGCACGAAGCGCGCCGCCCTCAAATCATTGAGGTGCGGGGTAAGCGGATTGGGTATCTAAGCTATTCAGAGGGCGATGAATTTGCGGCGGGTCTGTGGCGGGCGGGAATGAACCCGGCTTTGCACGAGCGCATTACAAAAGATGTAGCAGATATGCAAGGCCGAGCCGACTGGACGGTCGTCAACTACCACTGGAATCAGGATCTCTCCAGCTATCCAGCAGATTGGCAAGTGACGCTAGGCCGACTGGCGATCGACCACGGGGCAGATTTGGTGGTAGGTTACCATCCGCAAGCGCTGCAAGGGGGCGAAATTTATAAAGGGCGGGCGATCGCCTATTCTCTGGGCAACTTTGTGTTTCAGACCGAGGCCTCAGCAGACTCCCCAACCGCTGCAGACTACGACTCGGCCGTACTCAAAGTTTCAATCAATCAAGACCAAATGAAACTGGAATTTCTTCCGGTGCAGGTGCAGCAATCCAAACCGGCGATCGCCCAAGGGGATAAAGCTGACGCCATTCTGACCTATTTAGAGCAAGCATCGGCGCTGTTTCCAGAGCCAATGAAATCCACTATCATTCTCGACCGCAGCACCAATGCCATTGTGCCTGCGCCGAGCCCAGCCGCTAGCCCCATAGAGGAAGAAGCGCCACCTCTTGGCGATGACCCCTTTATTTCCTATCCCCAAGCTCCCGCGTTATCTGATTTAACCTCCGAGGATGAGGCAGATCCAGCCAATGTTGTAACCCCAGACCCCCAAAAGCAGCAAGAGCCTTTTACCGATTCCGTGACCGACCCCTTCACCGATTCGTCAACCCCTGCATCGGGTGTGGATCAAATCGATAAATCCATGACGCCACCTCCTACGGTGCCTGAGTCGGGCGAGGCTCCCGCCAAATCTCTCTCAGATTTGGTAGAACCAGAACAGGCAGAGGATGGTGCTCTCACTCCCTTTGCAGAGCCTATGTTGCCCGACACTCGTTGAGAATTAGCCCAGCCTTACGTGTTGATTGAGACATAGGTGCCTAGGCCCATTTGGTGTAGCTTAGAACTAATTTAATAGGGCCAACTAGGACTGCGGCGAAACGTGTCATTAGTACAGCTCGCGGGAGCTAGCTCAAATCTCCAGGTTTTTTCGCGCTGAGCAAAAGACCTGCCGCACCTCTCTTTTACGATTTACGTTAAGGACAAGATACTTTTGTATTCCATTACAACCGAGCAGCAACAGTTTCTCACTTACATCCTCGCCGACGAAGCGGAGGGTACTCGACTAAAGGTGGTGCCAGAACGAGGCGGCATCATCACTCAGTGGTTTGTCGGGGGAGAAAACCTGCTTTATATGGATGAGGAACGGTTTGCGGATCCGGCGATGTCGGTGCGGGGGGGCGTGCCAATTTTGTTTCCTATCTGCGGCAACTTGCCTGATGATAGCTACCGCCTGCATGATCAAACCTTTCACCTCAAGCAGCATGGCTTCGCTCGCACCTTGCCCTGGCAAGTGGATGATGCGGCGTCTACGGCCTCTGCGGAGGGGGCGAGCTTGGTGCTATCGCTCCAAAGTTCAGATGAAACGCGATCGCACTATCCCTTCGAATTCAAGCTGGTATTTACCTATCAACTGCAAGGGCGATCGCTCATCATTCATCAGCAGGTCATCAATCAAGGCGACGAGCCACTGCCGTTTTCCTTGGGGCTGCATCCCTACTTTGCGGTGGCCGATAAGTCCCAGCTTCAGTTTCAGATTCCTGCCACAGAGCTGATTGATCAGATCAACCGCACCAGCCACCCCTTTCAAAATCAATTTGATTTTGCTCAGGATGAAATTGACGTGATTTTTCCCGATCTGTCGTCACAGCAAGCCACGGTCGTTGACCCAAATGCCCAAACCCAATTGACCTTTGAGGCCGATCCATACTTCTCTGCGATGGTGTTTTGGACGGTGAAGGGCAAAGATTATTATTGCTTAGAGCCTTGGAGCGCCCCGCGCAATTCACTCAACACGGGCGATCGCCTCACCCTGTTACCCCCTCAGAGCGACCTAGAAACCACGTTTAGCCTTCACCTCAATCCGCTACGCTGATGGGTGCGATCGCTTTCCATTCGTTCACATTTTGGAGCAGGTTCAAAATCTCGAAAATCATTTCCAAATAGGAACGGACTATGTTAGTTTGGTATACGGCGCGTCAAGGTGCCACATTCGGGTCGCTAGCTCAGCGGTAGAGCACTCGGCTTTTAACCGATCGGCCCTGGGTTCGAATCCCAGGCGACCCATAATTTATTAGCAGAGTACGTCAAGAATCGATACTTTCCCTCATGCTTCGACGCATCCAGATCGTGCCTTAAATGCTAAATGTTATAGGCACTTTTTGACATCCATTCGGGGTCAGCTTTCGGCTTTGCTCAACCTACGAATTGATGGAGCGCTGAAAGAAGTCAACACACAGTTTTTTTGCGGACATCGTTAAATCACCCACTCAGGTGATACAACGGAATGAAGCCACGGAGATAGCGCTGACGATACTCTATTAAGTATAGAAACGCATCAAGGAAACAAACCATGAACCTTCAATATCGTGGTGTTAAGCACAACACTCAAGTTGCTACTCTCGCGACAGAAACAGGCAATGTAATCGGCAAATATCGCGGCGTTGTTCTGCATGCTCAAGCCGTTAATCCAAATCACAACGTTTAACGCCATCACCTTATGGCAGCCCGATTGAGAGATAGAACCTTGCTCGCCACAACAGCAAGAGACTAACCCAGCATTCGGATCTGCATCATTCGTTCTGACGACGCATTAAGCTTTCCGCTTTTAGAGAGACAAGTGAACGTTATGTCTGGTAGGGGGCTACCAGACATTTTTTTTGCTTAATTTTTACAGCTCTTGCAACTGATATCAAGTCCGGCTAATCAACCACACTTAGCATTGAAATGGCTCCCACCAGTGGAACTGGGTCAAGCCTGAGATAAAGTCAGTGAGGTTGAGGAGTTGTACACAGCGTCGCTCCACCTGTTCGAGGAGGTCATCGAGGGTTCCAAACACCCGATTCGCTAACGCT